>NZ_JBVVQY010000022.1:0-104342 GCF_055811615.1 Mesorhizobium sp. WSM4807 | reverse complement strand
CTCCCGCCACCCCCGCCACCTCCCGAAGAAGGAATGATTACGGGAGGTGCGGCAGCAGGCTCGTCCGCGACCGGTTTAACCACTTTCTTGGCGGCCACCGGTTTGGGAGCGGGGTTGACGACCTTCCGCGGCGCCGCGGCTCTGCGAACGACCTTCGGCGCCAGCGTGGGCGTCGCCACCAGCGGCGTCGGTTGAAGGGGTGGCCAGGATGTGCAGCCCATGACCCCCGCCAAGGCGATGGACAGGGTTATCCCGATTGTTGCCTGCTTCAGATTTCTGCCCACCATTGCCTCCTTGTTGATCAGAACAAATCTCGACGCGGATTGGCTTGTTCCCAGACCGCCCTAGCCACGTTGACCAGTTGCTTGTCGACAGAACCGCTCAACGGAATCTTCGATTTGAGTTCCCCACGCAGTTGCTTCAACGCCGCCGCTTTCGCCTTGGCCCCGAATTTCGCCAACGTCGCCCGGGCGTCAGGCAGTTCGTTGCGAAGATCGAGCGCAACTGTGAATGCCAGGAAACGCACGGCGACGGCCTGGTTGGCCTTGTCGCCCTTTTGCATCTCGAGAGCCGCGCGATCATAGGCGCCGGACTGGTCACCGCGCGAGGTTGCCAGTTCAAACAGACGTTGGGCTTCATCAAGGTTCTGCTCCACGCCAACGCCATCACGGTACATGCGCGCAAGACTGCCCGGCGCATAGGGCTGGCCGAGGTCAATGGCCTTCTGAAAAAGCGCCAGCGCAGCCTTCGAATCCTTCTCGACGCCCCGGCCGCTGAGATAATTGCGACCGAGCAAGTTCATCGAGTACATGTCCTGGCGCTGGACGCCAGCCTCCAGGAAGGCAACGGCGCGGGCCTGATCGGCGGGCACGCCGTTGCGGCCCTCGGTGAAGATCGCCGCGAGATCGTTCATGGCATAGGTGTGCCCCATCGCCGCCGCCTTGAGCAGCAGGTCCAATCCCTTGCCGGTGTCGCGCTCGACGCCGTAGCCATGGAACAGGGCACGGCCCCACGACGTCATCCCATAGGGATCGCCCTTGTCGGCCGCAGCCGCGTAGAAGGTGTTGGCCTGCTTGCGGTCGACAGCCATGCCGGCTCCCGTCGCGTAGAGATAGCCGAGTTCGAACAAAGCGCGCACGTGCCCCCTGTCGGCGGCCTGTTGTATGGCTTTCCTGGCCTGGTCCACCTTGCCGGCTGCAAACAGCGCGCGACCCAGTTCATAGCGGAAGCGGGCGACATCGGGATACGCCTTCACCGCAGTCTCGCAGAGCTTCACCGCGTCGGCGCCGATTTCATTTGGCAGCAGGCCGGGGACCACGCCTTGTAGGTCGAGAGGTTCGCCGGCAGCCGTATCGCACGGATCGACGCTTGGCGACAGTTTCATTTTGGCGGGTTTGGATACTCCGCTGTCCGCCCGAATTTCGAAGGCGACCTCGACCGGTGCGCTGGCTCCGATCTGGGGTTCATAGCGCAGCACCTCGACTTCACCGACCGTCAAGCTCGATTCGGGCGTCAGGGGCCGATCCGGCAGGGAGAGCGTTCCCGTTGCCGGATAATTCGCAACTTTCAGGCTGACCGCCGAATCGTCTGTCGGGAGATCCAGGTTCAGAGCAACCGCGCCGATGCCGACCGGAACGTCGATCTCGCGGCTCTCGATCGCCTCGGCGGCACCGGTGACATGAATGCCGCGCTGCAGCACCTGCTGCTTCTGCTCGGCTTCGAGCGAGGCCATCACCTGTTCGCCCTGGGTTCCTTCGCCGCTCTTGACCCGGAACACCAGCATGCCCTTGGCTTCGCCGCCCCAATTGTCGCGTGCGGCGTAGGCCAGCATATCCATCTCTTCTGGCTCGCCAATTCCCTTGGGGACATCCATCTGCAAACGCGGCAGATCCTTGCCCTGGATCAGTTCTCCCGCCTCGACGACCTTGCCATTCAGCATCAGGCGTCCCAAGGCGGGCGGTCTTTCGATGCTGACGGTGATTGATCCGCCGTCGACCTCCACCGGTTCCGGGAGGTTCAGGTCGACAGGCCCGACCCCCGACAACACGACTTTCTCCAACACGGGCGGTAGAGAGGGGCGGCTGCTGCGACGCATCAGAACGACTTCGTCGATCAGCGAAGAGTTCTCCCAGGGAACCTGCAAGCCCTTGGTAGCCTCAACCACATCCCGGCGGACGGCCGACATAACCGTGCGGATCTCCTGGTTCGGGGCGAGTGCGCGACGAGAAAACGCCAATGAAAAAGGACTGAGGTCGCCGGCGCCGTCATAGGCAACCGCGCCGGGTTCGGTGGCGAAAGCAATCAGTGTGTTCAGCGAGCTTCTTACTTGCGCAAGCCCGGTGCCGCTGGCGGTAAGAAGCTGGTCCCTGAGCCAATAGTCCTTGCGAGGGAATGGATTGTTGCGGCAGGCGTCGAGGATGATCACCTGGATCTTCGATTTCGAACGCATCTGCTGCAGCACATCGTTCAGCTTGATAGCCTGGACCTCGACGTCCGCCGCATCTTTCAACGAAGCATCGACAGGGATCAGGAAATTTTCGCCGCCGATCTGAAAACCGTGACCGGAATAGTAGACGACAGCCACATCCGCGCCGTCCACGGCGGCAAGATAGTTGCGGAACTGGTCCTCAAACTGCAGCTTTGTAAGATTGCTGGCGACAAAAACATCGAAACCAGCCGCTCGAAACGTGTCGGACACGTCCACCACATCTTTGGCCGGGTTTTTCAGGGCCGAGATTTCCCGGTAATCGGAGTTGCCGATTACAAAGGCGACCCTTCGCTCGACGGCAGAAGCATCGAAAGCCGTGAAGCTTGCGAGCATCAAAGCTGCAACGAATCCGCAATGTCGGAGCATGGCAAATCCCTTAACCGCTGTTACCTAGCGACCACAAGAACACAGCTGCGGTATCAAGGTCCGTTAGAGAGCATGCTATCTGCCGAGACAGAAAAGAGAGAAAAGCTGTCGCGACAGCGGTATATTCCTCACTTGATCAAACCCTAAATTACATCAGAGGCCGAGTGTCCGCAATGATGTCGAAGGGTTTCTCAACCTGGCTATTTGGACCCGCGGTCGATACGGTCCCCTCGGGCCACGCGCGGCCGGCATACCCTTGACTTGCGCACCTGCATCACGCGTCAGAGCGCCTAAGGTTTTCCACTACTAATGTCGGTCTAACCCTGATTTTTTCTACCCACCATGTCCGCGACTCAATTAGCGTCTGCTTATGGAGCATCGGCACGCCATTCGACGGATCAAGGAAGGGTTTTGGGAGGTCTACGACATAGACGACAATAGGGTTGTCTTCGCAGACGGGGTGGCTCTGACAAATTTGCTGGATGACGAGGCACTCGACGCCCTGGAGTTGCTAAAGGGTGGATTCCTTGTTCCGAGCAGCGCTCCCAAGGCCGGTTGACAGTTCCTTGAGGGACACACTGAGGCCCCACTGTCCGCGAGATGGAGCACTGAAGGCGGATAGCTGACACGCAAAAGCGCCGCCGCTTGGCGGGCTCCTGGATGCGTTCGCTCGTCGAGATCTGCCACCCTATTTCGGCGACGTCGCAGCCGCGATGCAGAAGGTGTGGATCACTTCGCGAGGCTCAGCGCGCCGCAGCGTGGCAAAACGAAAAATTCTCCTTCGTTTGATTGATGCCGGAACAATGCTCCGTCCGTAAGTTCGTTCTATGTATTAGCAGATGCTGTTATGAGGTTTTTGCCCGTTCAGGAACCGACTAACACATGGGCCGTGTTCGATACCACCATGGATGTGCCTGCGGACTTCGCTGGCACTTGCCTTATCGGCTTGACGCGGGAGCGGGCGGAGTGGCTCGCAGCGAGAGCCAATCAAGATGCATCGGTGAGGAGCAATTGGATCGGCCGGTTATCCTCCCTGGAGCCTGAGCATGGCGTGGTTTCCATACGCAAATGTCAGAAATGGCTTATACCCGCAGGGAAGATTTCAGTGACGGACGAAGAGGCCGTTGCGTTGGCAGGCAGGGATCAGCAGCCAACGTAAGTCCGACATCACCAGCAAAACCGAAGCAGCGATTGGTTCCCGGCGTTGGATGAGGCTATCCAACTCGTCGCCGATGCGCTCCCCGGTTTGTATTTCTGCCCGAAGGATCGCTGCTATTGCTGATCCGGCATCTCGGTATTCTCTTTGGGATTCTTCTTGATGCCCGCGGCAGGCGAGGTGTCGGCCGGCGATCAACGAGTGCCGGCGTTCGTTTCCGATGAAACGGTCCCACTGGTGATTGAGGTAGCACATCGTCCTGGACCGCACGCCTTTTAATCCGGTCTTCCGATCCAAGACCAGGCTGCTGAAACGAGCTAGGACGCCCCGACCAGTTCATCCAAGGCATTCTCAATGGCAGCCTGATCTGCGGGCTTGCGAACAAATTTGAAATTGGCGAAGGCAGGTAGAACATCGCTCGGCCCAAATCCGGTCAGGCACGCAAACGGAATGTGGCGGGTTTGTAATTCCTCTGCGATCGCCAGGCTTGTTTCGCCACTCAGTTGAATGTCCAGCAGAGCCACGTCGACAAGATTTTCGCCGATAAGGCCAAGGGCCGCCGCCACCGAAGGGGCGGGGCCGATCACCTGATGTCCCGAAGCGCGCAGACAAGCAGCGATGTCCTCGGCGATGAGCCATTCATCCTCGACCACCAGAACGCGCAGCGGGTCGCTCACGGCGTCTCCTTGCGCATCATCGGAAATGTGACCTGGACCTCAAGACCATCACGATTGAAGGCGGTCTCGACGTTTCCGCCCAGCCGGTAGCCGATCTCGCCCTGCAACAGCGAGAGCCCGAAGCCGTTGATTTCGGGCTTTCTGACCGGCGGCCCACCTCTCTCGCGCCAGGCAAGCCTGAAAACGTCGCCATCTGCCGACCACTTCAGCGCCACCCTGCCTTGCGGCTTCGACAGCGCGCCATATTTGGCGGCGTTGGTCGCCAGTTCATGAATGGCCATGCTAAGGGAAAGGCCCTGTTGCGGGTTAAGCTTCACTTCAGCGCCGTCAAGTTCGAACCGGTCAATGCTGAACGGTTCGAATTCCTGATGCAGTAGTTCGTTGATCGAAGCTTCTTTCCAGCGTTCCTTCGACAGCAGACCGTAAGCCCGCGACATGGCGTGTAGGCGGCCGATCAGCGCTTCGGCGAACTCTTCCTTCGATTCCGATCTTTCACGGGTGCGGTTGGCGATGCTGGCGACGACCGCCAGCATGTTCTTGACGCGGTGGTTCAGTTCCGAAATGAGCACCTGGTTTTGCTCTTCCGCCTCGGCCAAGGTGGTGACGTCGACCAGTGTGACCACGACGCCCTGGATCCTGTTGTCCTTGTCGCGATACGGATTGATGCGAACCATATAAAACCGGCCCTGGTCGTCGCGCGCCAGATGATGGTTCAGGGTCTCTCCGGTTTCGAACACCGCATCGATGTGCTGTTTCAGCTCGGGATAGTCGAGCTGGCCCGAAAGCTCGGTCAGCGGCCGGCCGACGTCAGACGGACGCAGGCTGAAGAAAGACGAGGCCGCCGGGGTAAAGGTCCGCACCACCAGATTGCGGTCGAGGAAAATGGTAGCGATCTGGGTGCTCTCGAACAGATTGCGCAAATCACTGTTGGCGCGATCGAGCTCTTCGATCTTGCTGGTCAGTTCCGAATTGATCGTGTTGAGCTCCTCATTGAGCGACTGCATCTCCTCCTTCGAGGCCTCAAGCTCCTCGTTGGTCGACTGCGCCTCCTCATTGACGGAGACCAGTTCCTCGTTCGACGATTTCACTTCTTCCAGCGCGGTTTCGTACTCCTCAATCGTCGATTGCAGCCGCTCGCGGGTGTCGCGCAGCTCTCGTTCGAGGTCGGCAGCGCCTTCGCCATCACGGTTTTCGCGACGCCCATCCGACCGTGCCTGCACCGGCCCCGATGGATCGAACAGGACAAGATAGAGCCGTTCGCCCTTGCCGCGTTCCGCCAAGGGTTCGACAGTGAGTTTGATCAACTGGACCTGTTCGTCGTCCTCGTCGACAACGACATTTTCCCGCACGACGCTGCGGCGCGTCGCAGCCGCTTCCCGCAACGCTGCACGCAGGTCGAGCCTCAGCCCGCGCCGGGCCAAGGTCAGCACTTGCCGGCTCGGAATGCCTTGCGGCGCTTCGAGATATCTGCCGGTCCGCGCCGAAAAGTAGACGACGTCACCATCGCCATTCACCACAACATGCGGAGGCGCGAAACGCTCCAGCACCTGCGCCTCGACTGCCTGCCGAAGCGGATAGCTGGAAGTCCCTTTCTTCGACCCCGTGCCTTCGGGCATGAAGGCGCCTGAACGGCCATCGCCGATCAGCATCGGCAGCCTAATGTGTGGCGAGGCATGTTCACGCGCCTGAAAAATGCGCTGCTTCTTATCGACGGTGGCGAAGAGCTCGTCGTGCTGGCCAACGCTTTCGGACGTGCCGAGGAAAAGATAACCGCCCGGCTTCAACGCGTAGTGGAAGATCGGAATGACCCGGTTCTGGATGTCCGTGCCGAAATAGATCAGCAGGTTGCGGCATGAAACCATGTCCATGCGTGAAAAAGGCGGGTCGCGGACGACGCTGTGAGGGGAAAAGACGCAAAGCTCCCTTACATCGTTAGTGAGCACGTAACTCTCGCCGTCGCTGCTGAAAAAACGCTGCCTGCGCTCGGGCGAAACCCCCTGCAGCAATGCCGCCGGGTAACGCGCCGCGCGCGCCACCGTAAGTGCCGGCTCATCGATATCAGTCGCAAATATCTGGACGCGTGGCAAAACCGAAAGCGTCTCCATGTGTTCGCGCAACAGCATGCCGATGGAGAACACCTCCTCGCCGGTGGCGCATCCAGGCACCCAGATCCTGACGGCGTCGCTGGCGGTCTTGCCCTCGAACAGCTGCGGTACGACCTTCTCCTCGAGCAGCTTGAACGCGTCGGGATCACGGAAAAAATCGGTGACGTTGATCAAAAGGTCACGAAAAAGGTTCGCCACCTCGCGAGGGTCCTTCTTCAGCCATTCAACATACTCTTCAATGGAATCAAGCTGTGCGATCTGCATGCGCCGCCTTATGCGACGCAGGAATGTCTTGGTCTTGTAGCCGGAGAAATCGTGGCCGGATTGGCCCTGCAGAATGCCGTAGATCTCGTCGCGGAGCCGACCCAGTTCTGCCGTCTCGTGCTCGCCGCCTCCGGCAACCCCGTTCAGCATATCGAAGCTGCGGGCGAACCCCTCGAGCTTCGCACCGATGTCCTCCGCCGGAGCCGCAATATCGATCAGCCCGCTGGAGATCGCACTTTTCGGCATGTCCGGATTGCGCGGACCGTAGCCATCGGGGGCCTGGGCGACCGTCAGTCCGCCACGCTCCTTGATTGCCTTTGCGCCCAGCGTGCCGTCGGAATCGCCGCCCGACAAAATCACCCCTACCGCATATTCGCCCTGATCCTCGGCCAGCGCGCTAAAGAAGATATCGATCGGTTTGCGCTCACGGCTGAGCACGTTGGATTGCCGCAGGTTCAGCACTCCTTTCTCGATGGTGATAACGACGTTCTGCGGCATCACATAGACGTGGTCGGCTAGGACGGTGATGCCGTCCTCGGCGACGACAACCGGCATCTGCGTATAACGTCCGACGACCTCGTGAAGCAGGCTTTCGCGCCCGGGACTGAGATGCGTGACGATGACGAACGCCATGCCGGGCTGGCCGGTGATGCCTTTGAACAGACCCTCCATTGCAGGAATGCCGCCGGCTGACGCGCCGACGCCCACAATGGGAAATCTCTTCACCTGGGATATCACCGCAAGCCCCGGTTGAACAGCCTCGACGACATAAGCCCGCCAAATCGCCGAGTAGAATGCGATTCCAGCATATAACGCTCAAGAAGGCTGGAACAAGTCAGTGCAGCCGGCGTTTGACTTTGACACTCTGATGGTAACGTCAATGTCAAAACGCACACCTGACATAAAGCTGACAAAACAAGCGTTGTTGCAGTCCTCGGATCTGCTGGACTTTTTGGGAAACGAACCCGTTCCGCCCCGCATGCTCGTTTTGGCGAAACGATTGCAGGGAGCCTTGCAGCAGCGTTCTGAACCAGCCCGCGCGGAGAATTGGAAATCTCGCTCGAAGGAAGGACGATGAGGTGCGCGACCTGCGAGGGGTGCACATCCTGATCGTGGAAGACGATTGGGTATTGGCCGGCGATCTTGCAAGATACTTCGGCAATATGGGCGCGGTGATCCTCGGCCCTGCGGCGACAGTCGAACAGGCATCGACGCACACCGAGACGGCTGAGGCCGCGATCCTCGACGTCAATCTCAACGGCCGGCGGGTGTTTCCGATCGCAGACGAACTGATGCGCCGCGGCGTGCCTTTCGTCTTTTTCAGCGGTGACGAGGACATCGTCATTCCCGAACGTCTGCGCCACGCCAGCAATCTTCGAAAATCGTCGGATAGCTATGCCGTCTTCGATGCCTTGTTCCCTCCGGAAAGAACGGCCTTGGCGGGTGGCCGTGCCGTGAACTTGTCCGACAATGTTTTTTCACTTCTGCCCAAGCTCAGGCTCGCGGCGCGTCTGCTTTTGGGCGACGTGGGTGCTTCCGACCGGCTGGTCGAGCGAACGCTCGAGCGAGCCATCGGCGAGATCGACAAGAGGCGGGCCGGCGTGTCGACCGAAGATTGGCTGAACGGCATCATGCGAAACGTTGCCAGATCGAGTGGAATGACCCTGTTGCACTGAGGCTGCGACCGTTCGGCAACCGCCAAAGCGTCAAGCCCGGGATTTGTTCCAGCAAAGCTGGGTAATTGAGAAACCGACTGATTTCAGATTGTATGACTCCGAAAAGCGCGCAAACATAGTAGGCTAGAGTGAAGTTCTCTACCAGAATGCAAAGCGCCCCAAGAGCTACCCGACAGACACAGCACCCTCCTCAGCCGCTCTGTTTGCGGTCGATGAATTTGTTGAATCGACTGTTTTTCCCGCCGCCGATTTCGTCCTGGTAAAGGAAGGTCAGATCGTTCTCGTCGAAAATCCGGAAGAACTCATCCCATTCAATGGGTTCGAGCTTATCCTCGGGCTCGCCAAAATCGATCCGCAAAATGCCGCCCTCGCCCTTGGTTCGTACAACCGCAGGTCGGCCACCACGATCTTCGGCCCATTGGCGGATCTCGTCATGATTGGTGGTTGTCTTCGATTCAGACATTGAAACCTCCTTTTTGATCCAGGCTTTGCAGGCGTGTGAACCTCATGATCAGGTCTGGCTTGCTACGCGATACCGCTTCGATGACAGCTGCCGTCCACTTCTTCCGCCCACGGGCCGGATGAGCGCCCTAACCCCAAAGAAGCTGCAATGTTCCAGCGCATGGCCCAAGGCTCGTTCGCCATGCGTTCACCTCAGGTTGCAGCCTCGCCAAAACCATCTTTGTTGAAGCAGAGGGAACAAACCTTTTGCCAAACAGTTCGGGGCGCCAAGGCCAACTGCGTAAGGAGTTGTCGTGGAACGCATACTGGTTACAGGAGGGTGCGGTTTCATCGGCCGCCACGTCGTCCAGGAACTCGTTGAACATGGTTATGCCGTCTGCATTCTCGATGCGCTGCTAGAACAGGTGCACGGCAGCGAGGCGATCAGCCTGCCGGCAGGAGCCGACCTGATCAAAGGCGACGTTCGCGATCGCGACGCCGTCGCCGAGGCGCTCCAGGGCGTCGACGCCACCATCCATCTCGCCGCCGAGGTGGGCGTCGGCCAGTCCATGTACGAGATCGCCCGCTATGTCGGCGCGAACGACCTCGGCACCGCCACCCTGCTCGAGGCACTGATCAAACATCCGGTCGAGCGGATCGTCGTCGCTTCGTCGATGAGCGTCTACGGCGAAGGTCTCTATGCCACGCCCGGCGGCCGGCGTGTCGACAATGCACGGCGGCAGGCCAACGACGTCAAGAGCGGCCAATGGAATCCGCTGTCGGCGGCGGATGAAAGCCTGTCGCCGCTGCCGACAGACGAGGAAAAGCCGGTCGACCTCGCCTCGATCTATGCGCTGACGAAATATGCCCAGGAGCGCGCCGTGCTGATCTTCGGCGATGCCTATGGCGTCGACGCGGTGGCGCTGCGCCTGTTCAACGTCTTCGGCGCCGGACAGGCGCTGTCAAACCCGTACACCGGCGTTCTGGCGAATTTCGCTTCCCGCCTCGCCAATGGACAGCGGCCGATGATTTTCGAAGATGGCGAGCAGAAACGCGACTTTGTGCATGTGCGCGACGTCGCCCGCGCCTTCCGCCTGGCGCTGGAACAACGCCAGGCGCGCGGCCACGTCATCAACATCGGCAGCGGACGAGCCTACGCGATCAGCGAGGTCGCCCGGCTGCTCGCCGACGCTATGGGCGTGCCGGACCATCGGCCTGATATCCTCGGCAAGGCGCGCGCCGGCGATATCCGCAATTGCTTCGCCGACATCTCGAAGGCGCGCGAACTGCTCGGTTTCGAGCCGCAGCACCGGCTGGAGGATTCACTCGACGAGTTCGTCGCATGGGTGCGCAACACGGTCGTCATCGACCGCGGCGCCGACATGAAACGGGAACTCGAAGAGCGAGGACTGGTATCATGAGGCCGGACGGTTTTCGTGAAGCGCCGGTTGCCATCATCGGCGGCAGCGGCTTCATCGGCTCGAACCTGGCCGACAGCCTGTTGTCGGATGGGGTGCCGGTGCTGGTCATCGACAATCTCAGCCGCCCGGGCGTCGATCAGAACCTGGCCTGGCTGGCGCAGAAGCACGGCAATCAACTTGCCGTGGAAACCGTGGATGTCCGGGACGAAGGCGTGCTGGCGCCGCTTTTGGCGCATGCCAAGGCGATATTCCATCTCGCCGCGCAGACCGCCGTCACCACAAGCCTCGTCCAGCCAAGCGAAGATTTCGACATCAATCTTCGCGGAACCTTCAACGTCCTGGAAGCGGCTCGCCGCAGCGGCCGACGCATTCCCGTCATCTTCGCCAGCACGAACAAGGTCTATGGCGGCCTGCCCGACGTTACAGTGCGCGAAGAGGACGATCGGTGCGTGCCGTGCGATACCGGCATCGGCGCCAACGGCATAGACGAGACCTGCGGTCTGGATTTCTGCACGCCCTATGGCTGCTCCAAAGGCGCCGCCGACCAATATGTGCTCGATTATGCCAAGTCGTACGATCTGCCGACCGCGGTCCTGCGCATGAGCTGCATCTACGGGCCGCGCCAGTTCGGCACGGAGGACCAGGGCTGGGTCGCCCATTTTCTGCTCAGCGCGCTTTCCGGTCGGCCGATCACGATCTACGGCAACGGCAAGCAGGTGCGCGATATCCTTCATGTCTCCGACGCCGTTGCGGCCTATCGCGGGGTACTTGCCAGGATCGACGACATCCGGGGCCAAGCATTCAATCTCGGTGGCGGACCGGACAACGCCGTCAGCCTGCGCATGCTGCTCAAGGAGATCGGCGAGCTGACCGGGCGAAACCTCTCGATCCGCTACGACCGGGAACGCACCGGCGACCAACCTTTCTTTGTCGCCGACACCCGCAAGATAGAAGCAACGCTCGGCTGGAAAGCGCATGTCTGCTGGCGCGACGGCGTCCGCGACCTCGCCGACTGGCTGCAGCGTCACCGCCTCGAGCCTGAACCAGCGAGGAACGTGGCATGAAAGTCGCCGTGGTCAATCCGTTCTGGACTTACGAGGACAGCATCTATTTCGGCTGTCGCCAGCCACATCTGCCGCTGGAACTGGGCTACTCGAAAGCCTTGTTGGAGGCCGACGGCCATCAGGTACTGATGCTGGACGGGCAAATCCAGAAGCTGGACAACGCAGCACTTGCCGATCACGTCGCCGCCTTCGCACCAGCCATGACCGTCGTCAGCACGGCGCCGACCTATTTGTTCTGGCGCTGCGCGCCGCCCGAGCTGCGTGTGCCTGCCGACTTCCTCAACCGCCTCGCCGGGCGCGGCGGCCGCACAGTGGCTGTCGGGCCGCACGGCTCGGCGACGCCGGCGCCGACGCTGCGCAAGCTGGGCGTCGATGTCGTCGTGCGTGGCGAATGCGAAGAGGTCGTCGCCGAACTCGCCCGCCGTGACGATTGGAGCGCCGTGCCCCACACCGCTCATCTCGACCAGGAAACACTTGTCGGCAGTGGCGGCGTTCACGCCAGTTCGTTTGTCGATCATCCGCCGCTCAACTGGCCGTCCGATTGGATTGCCGCCCATTTGCACCATCACCACCGGTTCGACGACGATCAAGTGGGTTTCGGAGCGGAGGTCGAGGCGTCTCGCGGCTGCCCCTACAATTGCAGCTTTTGCGCCAAGATCGATTTCCGCGATGCCTACCGCCGCAGGAACCACGATGCGATCATCGCGGAAATCGATCGGCTCATCGGGCAAGGCGTCGGCTACATCTATTTTATCGACGAGATCTTCCTGCCGCAGAAGGCGCTGCTGGAGGCACTGGTCGACCGCGACGTCAAGTTCGGAGTGCAGACCCGCATCGATCTTTGGAAACCTGAGCTCTTGGAACTGCTGGGTGCCGCCGGCTGCGTTTCGATCGAAGCCGGCCTTGAAAGCCTGACGGTGGAAGGCCGGGCCATGCTGGCAAAGCGCTGCCGGCTGGGCACCGAGGAACTGGCCGCTTTGCTGGTCAATGCACGACGTCACGTCCCGTTCGTCCAGGCCAATCTGATCGGCGTCGTCGAGGACGATCCGGCTCTGGTCGATCATTGGCGCAAGCACCTCATTGATCGCGGCGTGTGGGCCAACGAGCCGGTGCCGCTCTATCCCTACCCCAGTTCGCCCAGCTATCGCGAGCTTTGGGGCGAGCCCGACGATCTCGCCTGGGAGCGCGCCCACGAGCATTACTTGGCCTCGTTCCGGACGTTCAGCGACATCCAGGAGAAGCGCCCGCGAGCGCTGGCCGAGTTGGAGGCGACATGTTGCAGACACTGATCCGTCGCCCGCGGCGAGTCCTGATGACCGTCGATGCCGTCGGCGGCGTCTGGCGCTACGCGCTCGATCTGGCGCGGGAGTTGGCTCATGGCGGCGACAGCATCGTGCTCGCCGGGCTAGGCCCGGTCCCGTCCGAGGAGCAGGCGAAGGAGGCACAGGCTTTCGCGGCCTTGACGTGGCTCAAGACACCGCCGGACTGGATGACCCGCAACGAGAGCGATCTGGAAATGTTGCCGCAGGAACTGCGCGCGCTCGTTGGCGATCACGCGATCGACCTCGTCCATCTCAATGCGCCGACGCAGGCCGTGGGACTTGATCTGCCCTGCCCGGTCGTGACGGTCTCGCACTCATGCGTCGTGACCTGGCTCCACGCCGTCAGGGGACAGGCTGTGGACGGCGAATGGGCCTGGCAGAAGGACCGCAACAGACGCGGTTTCGATTGGGCCAATGCGGTAGTCGCGCCCAGCCGCAGCCATGCCGACATGCTCGAGGCCTGCTACGGGCCGATCGCCCGGCTGAGCGTTGTCAGCAACGGCACACGGCCGGGTCCAAAACCAGAGAGGCGGGAACCAGTGGTTGTCGCCGCCGCGCGCTGGTGGGACGAAGGAAAGAACGCAGCCACCCTGGACAAGGCAGCAGCGCTGACGAAATGGCCCGTCTTTGCTGCCGGGCCGCTCGAGGCCGCCGATGGCCAACGCGCCAGTTTCAGCAACGCCGTTCCTCTGGGCTCTGTCTGCCACGATGAGGTGCGTCGGTTGATGGCGCGGGCCGGCATCTTCGTATCGCCGTCCGTCTATGAACCCTTTGGCCTTGCCGCACTGGAGGCAGCGACGTCCGCAACACCCCTGGTGCTTGCCGACATCCCGACCTATCGCGAATTGTGGAATGGCGCGGCTATTTTCTACGACGCCCATGATCCACGCGATCTCGCCAGATGTGTCGATTGTCTCTTCGACGACGCCCAACATAGGCGCCGGCTCGGCGAAGCCGCCGCACGCCGCGCGCGCAAGTTTTCACCGGCAGGGCAAGCGGCGGCCATGCACGACATCTACGATCGGGCCGCCCTGGCCGTTGCGGAACGCTGACAATGCGGTTCCTGTTCTATAGCCATTCGGTCGTCTCCGACTGGAATCACGGCAACGCACATTTCCTGCGCGGCATCATGCGGGAACTTGTTGCACGCGGGCACCAGGCGATCGCGCTGGAACCAGCAGACGGCTGGAGCCGTTCGAACCTGCTGGCAGAGAAAGGGCCCTACGCGGTCGAGCGCTTCAGAAAGGATTTTCCGGAGCTGATGCCGGTGACCTACGATGCCTCCTTCGATCATGAAGGCTGGATTGCAGACGCCGATGTGGTGATCGTCCACGAATGGACTGACCCCGGCCTTGTCGAGCGCATCGGCAGGGCCAGGGCGAATGGAGGCGGCTTTACGCTTCTGTTCCATGACACCCACCATCGCGCCGTCTCGGCGACGCAGGCGATCTCGGCTCTGCGGCTGGAGTATTATGACGGCGTGCTCGCCTTCGGCGAGGCGTTGCGGGAAAGCTATCTTCGCGCCGGCTGGGGCAAACGTGCTTTCACCTGGCACGAGGCGGCGGATGAGCGCCTGTTCAAGCCGCACCCGGAGATCGACCCTACAGCAGACCTGATCTGGATCGGCAACTGGGGTGATGACGAGCGCAGTGCCGAAATCAAGGAATTCCTGATCAATCCAGTGGAAGAACTGGCCCTGGCTGGCACTGTTCATGGCGTGCGCTATCCACGCGAAGCGCTCGCCGATCTTGCTGCCGCCGGCCTGGGTTACGAAGGCTGGATTGCCAATGCCGATGTGCCCAAGGCATTCTCGGCCCACCGCGTTACCGTCCACATCCCGCGGCGCCCGTATCGGGAGAACCTACCCGGCATCCCGACGATCCGCATGTTCGAGGCGCTCGCCTGTGGCATCCCGCTCGTGTCGGCGCCTTGGGCCGATGTCGAACAACTCTTCAGGCCAGGCATCGACTTTCTTTTCGCACGCGACGGATCCGAGATGTGCCGTCATCTTGGCGACGTGCTGGACGATGCTGACCTGGCCGCCTCGCTGGTGAAATCCGGCCTCGAAACCATCCGGACGCGACACACTTGCCGGCACCGGGCCGACGAGTTGTTCGACGTGCTCGCCGAATGCGGCAACCGCCAAGCCATCGATCCTATCGCCATAGAGGAGACAGTCGCATGAAAATTGCATTTTATGGGTCGAGCCTGCTGTCGTCCTATTGGAATGGCGCGGCGACCTATTACCGCGGATTGCTCAAGGCTCTTTCTCAGCTCGGCTACGAGATCACTTTCTATGAACCGGACGTCTACGACAGGCAGAAGAACCGCGATATCGAGGCACCAGACTGGTGCAACGTCGTCATCTACGAGGCGACCCCGCATGCGTTGATGCAGGTTGCAGCAAGCGCAGGCGAAGCCGACATCGTCGTCAAGGCGAGCGGAGTAGGCTTCGAAGACGAGGCGCTGCTGCGCGCCGTGCTCGACCACGCCCGTGCGGATGCGCTGACAGTGTTCTGGGATGTCGACGCACCGGCCACTCTGGGCCAATTGCGCGACGAGCCGGATCACCCCCTGCACCGCGCGTTGCGGGAGATCGACCTTGTCCTCACCTATGGCGGCGGCGATCCGGTCGTCTGGGCCTATCGTGCGCTGGGGGCTGCCGAATGCGTGCCGATCTACAATGCGCTCGATCCCGAAACGCACCATCCGGTCGCGAAGGATAAGCGTTTCGCCTGCGACCTTGCCTTTCTCGGCAACCGCCTGCCGGACCGTGAAGCACGCGTCGAAGCTTTCTTCCTCGATCCGGCCAGCCGTTCGGGCGATCAGCGTTTCCTGCTCGGCGGATCGGGTTGGGGTGACAAGCAGCTTCCGGCAAATGTCGCATGGCTCGGCCACGTCGGGACGCGGGACCACAATGCGTTCAATGTCACCCCCAAGGCGGTGCTGAACATCAGCCGCGACAGCATGGCCGCCAACGGCTTTTCGCCTGCCACGCGCGTCTTCGAGGCTGCCGGTGCCGGCGCATGCCTCATCACCGATGCCTGGCTCGGCGTCGAATTGTTCCTGGCCCCCGGGGAAGAGATCCTGGTGGCGCGCGATGGCAACGATGTCACTGAGATCATGCGCACCCTCACACCCCAGCGGGCAAGGGCGATCGGCGCATCTGCGCTTCGGCGTGTTCTCGCCGAGCATACCTACGCGTTAAGGGCCGCTGTGGCCGACGCTGTCTTCAGGCGTCATTTCGAGCGCCCCACCGTGGAGGCAGCCGAATGACCAAGCGGCTCGATATCGTCTTTCTTGGCCTGTCTTTGTCCTCTTCGTGGGGAAACGGCCACGCCACGACCTTTCGTGGGTTGCTCAAGGGCCTTCACCAGCTCGGCCATCGCATCACCTTCCTGGAGCGCGACGTGCCATGGTACGCGAACCATCGCGATCTGCGTGACCCGGATTTCTGCACGTTGCGCTACTACGAAACGACGAACGATCTTCGTCGGACCTATGCCTGCTGCCTGCAGCAGGCCGATGTCGTGGTGGTCGGGTCGTTCGTTCCGGAGGGGCGAGCCGTCACCGACATCGTCGCCTCCCTGTGCACGGGCCAGTTCTGCTTCTACGACATCGACACGCCGGTCACGCTGGCAAAGCTCGCCGCGGATGATTGCGACTACCTATGCCGACGGCAGATTCCGTATTTCGACGTCTATTTCTCATTCACCGGCGGGCCAACGCTCGCCCGTTTGGCGGCGGATTTCGGTGCACGGCGCGCCGAGCCGCTCTACTGCTCGGTCGACCCCGAGCGGCATCGCCGGACGGCCGATCCGATCTGCTGGGACCTTGGCTACCTCGGCACCTACAGCTCGGACCGGCAGGCGACACTGGATGCTCTCCTGCTTGAACCGGCAAGACGCATGCCGGACCGTCGCTTCGTCGTGGCCGGCTCGCAATTCCCGTCCGAGACCGTCTGGCCAAGCAACGTCGATCGCATCGAGCACTTGCCGCCGGCGGACCACGCCTCGTTCTACAGCCGCCAGCGCTATACGTTGAACGTCACGCGCAGCTCCATGATAGCGGCTGGGTGGTCTCCCAGCGTACGCCTCTTCGAGGCGGCTGCCTGTGGCACGGCAATCATCAGCGATCGCTGGACCGGTCTGGACAGCTTCTTTCCGACGACCACGATCAACACGGCCGGCCATGCCGAAGACGTGATCGATATCCTGTCCAGCCAATCCGACCGCGTCAGGCTGGCTATGGCCAAGCGAGCGCGTGCAACGATCCTGGCGGCACATACCAGCGCCGCGAGAGCCCGCGAATTGGTTTCGCTGCTGGCGCGGCCAAGATCGGCACGTCCAGCTCTCGATCTGGGCATCGAAAGTGCAGCATGACTGGCAGACAGGAGAAAATAGAGATGCGGCGATCAAGAAGGACGCAACGGACCAAGACGGCGCTCGTCGCCGGCGGCGCGGGTTTCCTCGGTTCGCATCTTTGCGAAACGCTGCTTCAGACCGGGTACCGGGTGATCTGTGTCGACAATTTTCTTACCGGTCGGATGGAAAACATCGTCTCGATGATGGACCGTCCTCGTTTCCGGCTGATCGAGCAGGATATTTGTCGACCTTTGGACCTTGCTGAGCCGGTCGACCGCATTTTCAACCTGGCGTGCGCCGCATCGCCGCCGCGCTACCAGGCTGATCCGATCCACACCACGCGAACCTGCGTGATCGGAACCCTCAATCTGCTTGAGCTCGCCGCCCGAAACAATGCGCGCTTCCTGCAGGCATCGACAAGCGAAGTGTATGGCGATCCGGAACAGCACCCGCAAAGGGAAGACTATGCCGGTCACGTGAACTGCACCGGTCCTCGTGCCTGCTATGACGAGGGCAAGCGAACCGCCGAAACCTTGTGCTTCGACTATTTGAGGACCGAAATGGCCGACATCCGGGTCGCGCGCATCTTCAACACCTATGGGCCGAGGATGGATCCCGCCGACGGCCGGATCGTCTCGAACCTGGTGATGCAGGCGCTCGAAAAGAGGCCACTGACGATTTTCGGCGACGGGCTGCAGACCAGGTCGTTCTGCTACGTCTCCGATCTGGTCGACGGTCTGGTCCGCCTCATGGATGTCGATCCCAATCCGCGCCAACCGGTCAATTTGGGCAATCCTGGGGAATTCACCGTTCTTCAACTGGCCGGATTGGTGAGAGATTTGACACATAGCAACTCGGTCTTCAAATTCCTGCCACTGCCGCAAGACGACCCTCGCCGGCGGCAACCGGACATTTCCCGTGCAAAAGCCCTTCTCGACTGGTCGCCAAAGGTGCCGCTCAAGCAAGGCCTGATGCAGACGATCAGCTATTTTACGGAGATCGAGGCCAGCCGTGACGACGACCGAATTTCCCCAATTGCGACAAGCGTGAGGTCCGCTTCAGGCCGACTGCAAAACCTGCCGGCCTGAAGTCGGGGATCGCTGCGCCCTCGGCATGGTCGTGGTGAGGTCCGTGACCGTCCCGACAGGCGCTTTCACTTTTTTTCATTGTGGGAACATCCGGTCGAGCTCGCCGTTGGGCGTGGATATCGGCATGGAGAACGGACCCGTGCATCGAAAAAGATCCGCCAAGGACATCGAGCAAATGGCCGAACGGGAGACGGCTGCCTTTCTGAGACGCGCCTCGATCACCTACCTCGAATGCTGTGTGAGCCTGATGATGACGCATCTGGAGCCCGAGGAAGTGGCCACCATCCTGGAAAAAGAAGCGGATATGCTGCGAACGCTCGACTGAGGCTCGCGGCGCTCAGGCGTCGATCGGCCCAGGCAACGCAAAACACAGGGCGCAGCTTTGATCCGAATAGAGGTTCGTGATTTTTCCAGGTCGCAAGGAACATTCCCGGCAGATGACAGTTCGGCGCGAGGAACTTACCTTCAACAGCGATGGCGGCAGTTTCGTGGGATCAAAAAAGGTACGGATTGGAATAGCCGGCGTCGGCAATTGCGCATCTTCCCTTGTCCAGGGCCTCTCATATTATCGGGATGCCAGAGGCAATGAGCCGATACCGGGCCTGATGCACGCTGATCTCGGCGGCTATCACGTCGGTGACATCGAGGTGGTTTGTGCTTTCGACGTCGCCAAGGGCAAAGTTGGGCGCGATGTGGCCGAAGCCATATACAATGCGCCCAACAATACATTCCGCTTTGCCGATGTTGCGGCAACCGGCGTTCGCGTCGAGCGCGGACCGACACTTGACGGCATCGGCAAATATCTGCGCGATGAGATCGAGGAGGCAGAAGAGCCGGTCGCGAATGTCAGTGCGCTGCTTCGGGAAAGCGGCGCAGACGTACTGGTCTCATATCTGCCGGTCGGCTCGGAAGAAGCTACGCGTTTTTATGCCGAGTGCGCGCTCGAGGCCGGTTGCGCCTTCGTCAACTGCATACCAGTCTTTATCGCATCGCGGCCGGAATGGCGCCGGCGCTTTGAACAGCGCGGTCTGCCGCTGGTCGGCGACGATATCAAAAGCCAGGTCGGCGCGACGATCGTGCACCGGTTGCTCGCCAATCTGTTCCGCGAGCGCGGCGTCCGCATCGACCGCACCTATCAGCTGAATTTCGGCGGCAACACCGATTTCCTCAACATGCTGGAGCGCGAGCGGCTCGAATCGAAGAAAATCTCCAAGACACAATCCGTAGCCAGCCAGTTCGACGTTCCCCTGGAGGCCGGCAACATCCATGTCGGCCCCAGCGACCATGTGCCTTGGCTTACCGACCGAAAATGGGCCTACATCCGCGTCGAAGGCACGACGTTCGGCGGTGTGCCGCTGAATGCAGAGCTCAAACTGGAAGTATGGGATTCGCCCAACTCGGCCGGAGTCGTGATCGACGCTGTCCGCTGCGCCAAACTGGCGCTTGACCGCGGCATCGCAGGAGCGCTGACCGGCCCTTGCAGCTATTTCATGAAGTCGCCGCCCGAGCAGTTCACCGATGCCGAGGCACGCCTGCGCACGCTGTCTTTCATCGCCGGGAGGGACGAGCCGATGCTTGATGCCGCGGAATGACGACGACGTTCCTTTTGATCCGCCATGCGGCGCACGACAATGTCGGCGACTATCTTGCCGGACGCATGGCTGGAGTCTGCCTCGGCGAAACCGGCAAGGCACACGCCTTGCGCCTGGCCAGCCACATGGCGCCGCGACCGCTGGCGGCAATCTGTTGCAGCCCGCGCGAACGAACCATGGAAACCGCAAAACCGATCGCAATCGCCTGCAGTGCCGAGAAGATCACAATCTGCCAAGAACTCGATGAGATCGACTTCGGCGCGTGGTCGGGCAAGACCTTCGAAGCGTTGAGCCAGGACGCCGACTGGCGGATGTGGAACAGTCAACGTCAGCAGGCGAGGACGCCCGGCGGCGAGACAATGCTGGACGTCCAGCAACGTGTCATCTCGCTGATGCAGCAGCTTCTTAAACGCTATCAAAACCGGTCCGTGGCACTGGTCAGCCATGCCGACGTGATCAAAGCCGCCGTCTGCAAGGTGCTCGGCTTGCCGCTGGGAGACTGTTTTCGCTTTGACATCGACCCCGCTTCGATCACCACGGTCGTGTCGGGTGACTGGGGCTCCAAGCTGATCCGACTAAACGAAGCCGCCTGACGAGGACTGCCGGATGCGTATGGTCATTTTCGGTCTCACCGTCACCTCCTCGTGGGGAAACGGACATGCCACGCTGTGGCGCGGGCTGATCCGTGCGCTCGGCCGGCTGGGCTGGTCGGTCAGCTTTTTCGAACGCAACACCCCATACTATGCCGGCGCACGCGACCTTGATCATCTCGATGGCGGCAATGTCGTTCTCTATCCGGAGTGGGAGGACATTCGCCATGTCGCGGAACAGGCGATCGGGCAATCCGACGTGGTGATCGTCACGTCCTATTGTCCCGACGCCGTGGAAGCATCGCACCTGGCGCAGCAGGTCTGTCGCGGGCTGAAGGTTTTCTACGATCTCGACACCCCCGTCACACTCGCCCGGATCGAACAAGGTCTACGACCGGCGTATTACGGGCCCGAAGGGCTGCGCGATTTCGACCTCGCCTTGAGTTATACGGGGGGAACCGCAATCGATGCGCTGAAAACGCTGCTGGGCGCCCGACGTGTCTTGCCTCTGTACGGTCATGTCGATCCCGAGCGACACCGGCCGGCAGAGGCCCTAGCTGAATTCGCCGGGGATTTATCCTATCTCGGAACCTATGCGGCCGATCGCCAGGCCGGCGTCGAAAAGCTGCTGGTCCGCACGGCAGCGCGCCTGCCGGACCACCGCTTCGTCATCGGCGGCGCCCAATATCCGCACGAATTCCCGTGGGGCGAAAACATCTTCTTTGTCAGGCACCTTCCGCCTGCCGATCATCCAGCCTTCTTCTGCTCATCGCGTCTGACGCTGAACGTGACCCGCGAGGCGATGGCCAAGAGGGGCTGGTGTCCTTCGGGCAGGCTTTTCGAGGCGGCAGCCTGCGGCGCGGCGATCGTGAGCGACACCTGGCCCGGGCTGAGCAGTTTTTTCCAGCCGGGCAGCGAGATCATCCTGGCGAACACCACCGACGACGTGGTCGCGGCAGTCGGCTTGCCCGACAGCGAAGTCGACGCAATCCGGCGCCGGGCGCGCGAGCGGGTGTTGGACGAACACACCTCTGCGCAGCGCGCCAGGGAACTGGACCGACTCCTGTCCGATTCATTGCAGGGCTTGACGAGGGGGCAGGGCTTGACGGCGGGGCAGGGCTTGACGGCGGGGCAGGGCTTGACGGCGGGCGAGCCGTTGAAGGAAGCAATCTGATGTTGGGCATCGTGCCCGCCGCCGGCCGCGGCAGCCGCATTCAACCGCTCGGCTTCTCGAAGGAGCTCCTGCCGGTCGGGAGCCGCATCGACGGCCAGACCGAGCGTCCTTGCGCGGTGAGCGAATATCTGGTGCGTCGCATGGTGCGCAACGGCGTCGACAAAATCTGCTTCGTCATCGGATCGGGAAAATCGGACATTCTCGAATACTACGCCGCCGGCTACAGCGACGCCGCCGCATTGTTTGTCGTGCAGCCCAACCCCGTCGGTCTTTGCGACGCGATCTTCCGTGCCGCGCCGCTGGTCGCGACGGACGAGACGGTTCTGGTCGGCCTGCCCGACACGATCTGGTTTCCGGAAGACGGCTTTTGCTGCCTGCCGGACGACCGGCTGTCGTTTTTGCTCTTCCCGGTGGATCAGCCGGAACTCTTCGATGCCGTCGTTCTCGACGGGGATGACCGGGTGACGGAGATCCAGGTCAAGCAACAAGGCGCCGCATCGAACTGGATTTGGGGCGCGTTCAAGATGCCGGGCCGCATACTTCACCACCTTGCCGCGCTTTGGCGCGAGCGGGATCAAAGCGACGAATACGTCGGCACACTGATCAACGCCTATCTGGCGGCCGGCGGTGAGGCTTACGGCGTCAAGGCAGGCACCGCCTATGTCGACGTCGGCACTTTCAACGGCTACCGCACGGCACTTCGGCTGCTTGAGAACAACGACCCTACGTTGGAGGACTCGAAAAACCCCATGTTCGTGCTGCCAGGGCAGTCGCAGATACCAAGCCATCCAGGCGAAGGAGGCTAGCCATGCTGCATTCGAACGCCGAAATCCGTCGCCGCATCGATGCCCTTGGCCCGTGGTTCCACAATATGGAGCTGGCAGGCGTCGAAACCGCCCCCGACCATTTCCTCGGCAACTACCCGCTGATCAAATGGCGCAAGTTCGCCGACGCCATTCCTGCCGATCTGTCCGGCAAGGCCGTGCTCGACATAGGCTGCAACGCCGGCTTCTACTCGATCGAGATGAAACGACGCGGCGCCGGCCGTGTCCTCGGCATCGATTTCGATGAAGCCTATCTGGCGCAGGCGCGCTTCGCCGCCGAGATCGCGGACTGCGACATCGAATTCCAGCAACTGTCGGTCTACGACGTCGGCGCGCTGCGGGAGAAATTCGACATCGTCCTGTTCATGGGTGTGCTGTATCACCTGCGCCACCCGCTGCTCGCTCTCGATCTGATCCGGGAGCACGTCGCCGGCGATCTTATGATCTTCCAGTCCATGCAGCGCGGCAGCACCGAACTGCCTGCACTCGATGAGAATTATCCTTTCTGGACACACGATCTGTTCGACCGGCCGGAGTTTCCGAAGCTGCATTTCGTCGAGCATCGTTATGCCGACGACCCAACCAACTGGTGGATTCCCAATAGCGCCTGCACCGAAGCTATGCTGCGCAGCGCCGGCTTCGAGATCGTGCTGCACCCGGAACAAGAGGTTTATTTCTGCCGCGCCGCCGACGAACCGGCCGGCGGCGGCGCCGTATACCCGTCGAAAGGACAACTTCATGATTGAAGCCGCGATGATCTGGAACGAGCCGAACAACAAGTCCCATTGGGATCCCGAACTCGACCCCGACTGGAGCCGCTTCGCCAATATGGCAATACTGGCCGCCGATGCGATCGCATCGGAAAACCCCGCCGTGACCAAGATCCTGGGCGGCATTTCACCGATCGACGCCGATTTCATGGCACTCATGAAGCAGTACGGCGCGCTGGATCATATCGATGCCGTCGCCGTGCATGGCTTCCCGCTCGACTGGAACCTCTGGCAGATTCAGGAATGGCCCCAAAAGATCGGTGAGATTTCGACCGTCACCGATCTTCCTGTATGGGTCAGCGAAGTTGGTGTGTCGAGCTTCGGTGCCGAGGAGGTACAGCTATGGGGCCTGCGCCGGACCGCCGAACTGCTGCTCGGCAATGCCTCGCGCATCCAATGGTACAGCCTCTACGATCTTCCGCGCGAATGGGGGGCAACGACGCGCCATCGCGAGGCGGAAGGCTCCTCCTACTATCGCCACTTCTACATGGGCCTGCTACGCGAAGACGGTACGCCCAAACCGGCGCTCGAGGAATTCCTGCGTTACGCGCCCGAAATGGGACTGGTGCAATGGTTCCACTTCGAAGATCCCCGGCTGGATGATGCCGTCGCCTGGATGAAGCGGCTGGGCGTCACTAATCTGCGCACCGGGCTTTCCTGGGCCGATAGTTTCAGGCCGAATGCGCTGGACTGGTACGACCGGCAGATGGAAGCGCTCGCCGAATTCGACGTGACCATCACCTTCTGCTTCACTCCTGAGCACCGCGGAGTGATGCCGCACCACACCAGTCCGCCGCTAGTGCCGGAGGAATTCGCGGAGTTTTGCGCGACAATGACCCGCCGCTACGCTCCCGCCATGGCTGCCTCGCCGGTCAGAGCGGTGCGGGCTTCGGCAGCATGAGTGAGCAATGCAACACGCACCCGACAGGTCCGGAACGCTTGCCGAATTCGCCGCCCTGTTGACAGGCGCTGCCCCGCACGGCTCTGACGATGCTGAAATCATGATCGTTGTCGCGCATCCGGATGACGAGACCATCGGCATCGGCGGACATCTCGCCGGATTGCGCGGATCTCGCATCGTGCATGTCACCGACGGCGCGCCGCGAGACCTTGACGACGCGCGAGCGCACGGCTTCGAGACTTGGCAGGACTACGCCGAGGCCCGCCATAGGGAGTTGGAGACGGCGCTGGCGGCAGCGGGTTTGCCGTCGACGGCCCTGATCAGCCTCGGTTATCCAGATAAGCAAGCCGCCGGAAATCTTAGCTCGCTCGCACGGGAACTGACCGGCCTTTTGGCCGATCGCGACGTCAGCTTCGTCTGCACGCATCCTTATGAAGGCGGTCACCCTGATCATGACGCGACCGCCTTTGCCGTCCATGCGGCTTGCCATTTGCTGCGCCGCGACGGACGCCATGCCCCGGCGATCGTCGAAATGGCGTTCTATTCGGTCGGGACTGAAGGCGCGATCCTCCAGGACTTCAACAATCATTCCGGCAGTGACTGCATCGAACTGCACCTTACGGAAGCGGCTTTCGAACGGAAGCAGTGCATGCTGGCCTGCCACCGGACACAGCAACGGACGCTGGCGCCGTTTGCGGCGCGCGTCGAACGTTTCCGGGTGGCGCCTGCTTATGATTTCCTGGCGCTGCCGAACAACGGCAAGCTTTATTACGAGGCGCTGCCGCTCGGCTTCGAGGCGGCGGTTTGGCTTCACGCCGCGGCCGCTGCGCATGAGGAGCTTGGGCTCGACCGGCCATGACCCTCACCGTCCTGAACGTCGCCTACCCTCTCGCCCCAGTCGGCCCGGATGCGGTTGGCGGTGCCGAGCAGGTGCTGTCGATGCTCGACCAGGCACTCGTGCGCGCCGGACACGGTTCCATCGTGATCGGTTGCCAGGGCTCCAAAGCGGCGGGCGTCCTCATCGAGACACCTGCTGAACCAGGTGTGCTGGACGATGCGGCGAAAAAACGGGCACAGCGCTCCCACCGCGTCGCGATAGACTTCGCACGTGCCCGTTGGCCGATCGACGTGGTTCATCTGCACGGCATCGATTTTGATGCCTATCTGCCTGATGATGGCCCGACCCTTGTAAGCCTGCACCTGCCGCTCGACTGGTACCCGGCCGATGCCTTGCGCACGGTCCGCGACGATCTATGGCTTCACGCCGTCTCGATGGCCCAACAGAGGACCGCGCCGCCGGGTGCCAGGCTGCTGGCACCCATTCCAAACGGCGTCGATATCGATGCGCTGAGCGGTCGGAAGTCCAAGCGCAACTTCGCGCTGGTGCTCAGCCGCATCTGTCCCGAAAAGGGCATCCATCTGGCGCTGGATGCGGCCAAACAGGCTGGTGTGCCGCTGGTCATCGGCGGCAAGGTCTATCCCTACCAAACCCACACGCTGTACTTCCGTGACGAAGTCAAGCCGCGCCTCGACAAGCGGCGCCGCTTCCTCGGTCCGCTCGGCTTCACGGCCAAACGGCGCTTTCTCAACGCCGCCCGCTGCCTGGTCATTCCCAGCCTTGCCGCAGAAACCAGCTCGCTTGTCGCGATGGAGGCCCTCGCCTGCGGCACGCCGGTTGTCGCCTTTCCAAACGGCGCGCTGCCGGACGTGGTCGAACACGGCAGGACGGGCTTTCTGGTGAACGACGTCGACGAGATGGCGGAAGCCATCGTCGCAGCCTCCCGCCTGGATCCCGAGATATGCCGGGCCGAGACGCGGCGCCGCTTTTCGCTCGACCGGATGATTTCGTCTTACATGGACGCCTACCATGCGCTGGCAGGGCTTGGTGCCAGCCGCAGGGGCATGGCGGCGGCGCAGTGAGCGGTTTTCATGCTTCGCTCCGAGATCATCGACGATCCAGCCGCCCTTGAAGCCCTGACGCCGCGCTGGTGGGAGCTGTGGGCGCACAGCCGAACAGCGACGCCGTTCCAATGCCCCGCCTGGCTGGTGCCGTGGTGGCGCGCATTCGCGCCCGGAGATCTGGCGACGATCGCCGTCTGGCGTGGCGACGATCTGGTGGGGTTGGCGCCACTTTACCTGGAAGATACGCCTTCCGGTCTGCGACTGCTTCCGGTCGGGATTTCATTGAGCGACTATCTGGATGTCCTGTGTTTCCCCTGCATCGAAGCGGCTGTAGCCGCCGTCATCGCCGACCGGGTTCTTGCGATCAATTGGTCGCAGTGGATTTTACCGGACCTACCGGCGGGTGCTGCGGGTCTCGCTATTACGCACCCTGCGTTGGAAACAGGTCAACTTGCCGACCACGCCGCTTGTCCCGTGCTCTCGATTGCCGGGGACGACGCGCTGGCGGTCTGCGTTCCGGCGCGGCGAAGACGCCAGTTGCGCCGCGCACATAAAGCCGCATGCAGGCGCGGCTGCGTTTCCATTATGTCGGCGCAAGCCGATCCCAAAACATTCTTCGATCACCTGATCCGCCTTCACGGCGCGCGTTGGGCCGGGCATGGCGACGGCGTGCTGGCCGATCCGGCTGCAGAAGAATTCCATCGGCAGGCGCTTCCGCTGCTTGCCGCACAGGGCCTTAGCCGATGTTGGCTTGTCGCTATCGATGATGCGGTCGTCGGCGCCTACTACGGATTTCATCATCGCCTCCGCGCCTATGCTTACCTTGGCGGTTTTGATCCGGCCTATGCCGAGGAAAGTCCTGGCGCAATCCTGATCGGTCACGCGATTGCGGAGGCGGCTCGTGAAGGGGCGCGGGAGTTCGACTTCCTGCGCGGCCAGGAAACCTACAAATACGGCTGGGGCGCCGTCGATCGATGGACAATGCGAAAGGTCTGGACGCGGAGCATCGCTCAATGAGCACGACTGGACGAAAACCGTCGCCACAGGCGTCGGCAGCAAGAATGGTGCTCGACGAGTGTATGGCCGACGGGGCTAGCGTCGAAGCCATCATCGCCAGACTGGCGCTTCGCGTCGAGACGGGGATCGATGCCGCAGAATTGGCCGATGTGGCGCTGGATATGCATTCAGCCGACGTTCGAAAACGAGACAGGCTGGAGCGGATCGCTGAGCTGCTCCATCACAGGCCTGACATATTTGCCACTCTGCGCGAAACAGGTGCGGCCGTTCGCCACGAACGCGATGAATGGGAAACTGACGCCGCGGTCGTCAGGCGGCTGGCCGCCGGCTTTGATGCCGCGGCGACGATTTCCCTGGCGGCGAGCGTTCAGCTGTCTTCGTTGGGAGACGAGGAGAAACTCGCCGCCGCCACCGACGAGATCGTCGCTTGGCTGGAAAGGCAAGGCTTCACCGGCGCCGACCGTGACATTCTGGACATTGGTTGCGGCATCGGGCGTTTCGAAAGCGCGCTCTCCAGCGCGGCGCACCGGATCGTCGGCATCGACATATCCTCAAAGATGATTTCGATCGCTCGTCAGCGATGTACCGGGTTGCACAATGTGGAACTGCGGCCGACCTCTGGTCTCGAACTTGCCGATTTCGGCAACGCAAGCTTCGATTGCGTGCTGGCTGTCGACAGCTTCCCCTACCTGGTGCTGGCTGGCCTGGCGGAGCGGTATTTCAAGGGAATTGCGCGTGTTCTGAAGACGTCAGGCATGGCAGCACTTCTGAATTACTCCTATCGCGGATCGCCGGCGCTGGATCGTGCCGATGTTCACCGCCTCGCCGAAGCCCACCGCATGCAGGTCGTGGTTGACGGCGAGAAGCCGTTCCGGCTGTGGGATGGCAATGCCTTTCTTCTTACTGCATCCGACGGAACATTACGGTCCAATAATCGTTCGGGCGTCAAACAGAAAAGGCACCTGTGAGTGCCCTCAATCCGAAGGAGGACTAGATGGCGTCCGTCGGCAAGAAACACATCGCCTCGGCGCCAGGGCAAAGGCTCCGGCACCGGCGCGATGACCGATTTGGCCAAGGACAAGGTCGAGGAAACGCGGCTTTGTCCAACAGAGCCTGGGAGCAGCACACCGAGTAACGCAGGCTCGATGGCAATCGGATCAACTCCGATCAATACCAGGATCATGCCGCAGATCGGCTCTCTTAAGAGTGACTGCTGCAACCGCAGACGCGAATCATGACCAGTGGCCAGCTGAGGTCGCGAGAGTCGAATTGTCGAGCGCGCCCGGAATATTGCCGGGGAGGAGCGGAGGGAAAGGCATAAGCTCCCCCGACGATACCAGCGGCTTCGAACAATGCTGTGCATGGGACGGCGCTGACCGTGAGGACGGCGCGAGAATCCTTGCAAACACGGATTGCTGTCACCACACTGGTGAAGGGATTAATTCGTCAAGAGAACACGATGTCTCGCTCGAGTGACGATACCATCAGCCCGCAACTCCGGCTGGCAATAGACCGGAAGATTGCATCTCTGCTGATTGCCATCGAGCAGGAAAAGGTCCCCGACCGGTTGACCAACCTTGCGGTTCAATTGCAAGACGCGCTTGTCGAGAAGCGTCGATGCAAAGCAAAGAAAGAGGACTAGCTATCGACGCCTGTCGACTGCGAAGTTTCCCTGTGCTTCGGACAGGTGATTGCGTCTTTCTACCAGTGTCTGCAGCGAACTTTCGCCGAGGTATTCCAGCACGCTGGCGCGCGCTCGGTTAAGCCGGCTTTTTACCGTTCCTACCGCGCAACCGCATACTTCGGCAGTTTCTTCGTAGCTGACACCAAGAACCCCGATCAGCATCAGGACCTCGCGCTGATGTTCCGGCAGCATCTGGACCGCGCTATAGACTTCCTTGCTCTGAACGGACCACTCCTGCGTAGCTTCCGAAATCGGGATCAGAGAGGCACAGTCAAGCAGGCCGGGTTTTTCCCTGTCGGCGGCCTTGATGCGCGTATGATAGGTGTTGCGCATGATGGTGAAGAGCCATGACTTCATACGTGTTCCGGGCTCGAACTTATCGATGTTGGCGAGCCCTTTGGTCAAGGTCTCCTGGACCAGGTCATCGGCATCGTCAGGAACACGGCAGAAACTGCGGGCGAAGGCTCGCAAAGCAGGTATCAGGTCAACGATGGAAACTTCATCCGTTTCCTGGTTGGCCAAGGCGTAGCCCCTCGAGGACAATGGTCCAACTCCAGCAAGAATGAGTCGATGAACGCAGACCTAGCTAAATGCATGAAGGTTTGGATCGTTCCGGACGTCGATATAAGTCGCTAGAAAATCTCGGATCGGGCGAAATACGCGCAGGCCGTGCGTTTTGCGGCTGAGTTCCCGTTGCGGCGAATCCCGCCCGCTTGATCGGAAGCAGCCAAGGGAAATGTCCCGCCCTATTCATCGGTTTCACGTCGGAAGCCGAGTCACTTCTGGGCAAGGCAGGTGCCGATACGGATGAAGGACTGATAAAGCTGCAGTCAAAAAAAGCGGCTGAAGAATTTGTCCAGGCTTGCCGGAAATTGCGGCTGCGGGCGCGAGAGGCGGCCGTCAAGCTCTGACGCCGGTGCATGCTGGCCATCTGTTCGCATGGTGACCGGAGCCGCGGCAACAAAGTGGGCGGACATCCCTTTCGCTCGGACAGGCTATTTATGACCGGCTCGTATTCTTAGCCTCCTCCTCTCGCTTCTTTTTTAGGACTTCGTCAGTCCCGACCAGCTTTTTCGACCCGCCGGGGATCGCTGTGGACACCACGGCAGGCGGGTCGCTTGCGGGGAAGGAATCCTCAAGGCCGGCCTGCAACTGGTCTTCCAAGGTTTCCGGCTTCTGCGACCGACCAGGTGTCCTTCGGGCTTCAGTTTCCTCCAGCGGCTGTTTCATGTTAGGTGAAGAACTAACCTCTCGAACACAGGCATAAAGCTGTTCGATGGCAAATTCCTTCAGTGTTTCGAAGTTGGCTCTATTATCATCATCATGCATTGCCTCGATCTGATCGACCATGGTTTTCTCGAACCGGTCAAGGCTGTCGGCTCCGCAAGCCTGGCAAAGCCGCAATAATGCTTGTTTGAGCATTTTCGGGCCAAAGTAAGCCGACGCTTCGAGCTTGAGCCGTTGCAAATCCTCTGGAGTTGCCGCCTGAAGTTTTGACATATGCAGCCCTTTCGCCTGATGAGCATATCAACGGCAATTGTCGGCAGATGTTCCATTCACCGGCACCGATCCATCGCTCTCGCTCAGCGAACCGCCGCCTATCGCCGGAGCCACATCGTGCGGTCGAACATGAAGCCATGGACGAACAATATCGCCGGGCCTTCGCCCAGGTCTTCGCAGGCGAGACGACGCCGTTCACTTCGACATGACAAAGATCAAGGGCAGCGGCGTCACTCACGCTCGCCTGCTCTTTCGCTTTCCCGTTGGGTATGCCTGATGAAGTCAAGCATGAGCGGCGCGGCCGCGGCCGCGTGCGTCTCGAGCAGCTTGTGGCCGGCATCGAGAACATGGGCTTCCATCCTCGGCAGCGCCTGCATCCATGACAGGATCTCAGCGAGATCGAAGAAGGGGTCGTGGCGTCCCCAGACCATCAGGGCAGGCGGCTGCCGGCGCGCGAAATAAGCAGCGATGTCGTCGAACCCAGCGACGTAATTCCGATAGTCCCTAACGAGCATCCGCTGTGTCTCCATCCGGCCCGGTAACTGCATCACTCGCCAGTCCTCCTCCCAGCTTTCGGCTGGAATTCGCGCCGCCACATCCGGTGGCATCCCGCCGAGATACCCGTTGCGCACGCCCCTCGAATGTCAGATGCGCGGTCGCAGCCGCCTCGTTTTCCGGGTTTGGATGCGACCAGTAGGCCATCACCGGGGCCCATTGCGACCCGAGCCCGGTTCGATGAGCGTTGGCGTTCTGAACGATGAGGCCTAAGACTTGTTCCGGCGCCTGCATGGCGATGTGAAACCCCGCCGGCGCGCCGAAATCATGAAGGTAGAGGTAACGCGGCCCGACCGCGAGCCGGTCTAGCAGCTCCGAGATGGCCTGGCCAAAGGCGGGAAACGAGGGCGCCGGCAGGGTCGCTGGGCGCATATTCAGACTCCTTTGCTTCGTCTGGGTCGGCGTTAGCGCGGCTGTTGCCGTTGCTGCCAGGGCGGCGTAGCCGAGGGGGAAGGAACGGCGGAAAGCTCCGTCGTGATCCTTGCTCCTGGCTATAGCTGGCGGTCGTCGCGATGATCGGCGAGCCCACTCGCCTCGCGCTGGGTGACCTCCTTCATGTCCATGTCGACGCCGATGCCGGACTGGCGCTGCAGCCCGTAGACCTCTTCGGCAAAGTTCATCTTGGCGAGGACGGCGTCGATCTCCTCGTGCTTGTCGGGAACATCTCAGCGGGACCGCCAACCGCCACCCATTTGATCGGGACGAGCGAGTTCGGCGGCAGGACGCTGCGCACGTGGACCACGCCGTCGATACGAACCTCTGTGCATCGCCCAATGACCGCGCCCTGATAGATTTTGACGCCCGTTGCCAGGAAGCACTCGTCCTTAACGATGCAGCCCTTGAGCGAACAGAGCGGCCCGATCAGGACATGATCGCCGATCTCGACGGCGTTCCGGCTAGTGCTGCGGATGTTGAAGTTCTCGCGGACGACGCACTGGGCGCCGATCCGTACCGGCGCGCCGTGCGCCTCGATCACCGCCCCGAACGAGACGTGCGTGCGTGGACCGATCGCCAATCACCGCTGTCGGGGCCACATAGGCGGTTGGATCGATGTTCGGCCGCTTGCTCTGGTGCTCGATAAGCATGGCGGACTCCTATACGGAGGATGTCGACTGAAAAAAGCTAACGGGCGAGATCAGCGCGAGTTCCGCTGCGCCCAGCCGATCTGCTTCAGCCGTTGCGTTTACCGATCGCGAGACATGGTCGAGCGCTTCTTAAACGGATCAAGCGATGCCGGCGTATCGCTAGATGAACCAGGTCGCCACTAGGCCGACTGACGCAGCAAAGATCGCCAATGTCGTCACGCCGCCAAGAACATTTGTGCCGGGGCTGTTCACCTTGTCGCCCATGATCTTGCGGTTGTTAGTCATAATGAGGATCAGGAGCAGCAGAGGCGGAGTGGAGAAGCCCTGTACAATACCGGACCAGACCAGGGCCTTCATCGGATTGAACCCCATGAAATTGAGCCCCACCGCCACCAATGTGATCACTCCAGTCGCGATGTAGAATTTGGGAGCCTGGCGAGGTTTGTCGTTCATGCCGTGCTTCCAACCCATCACCTGCGCAAGATCAAAGGCAGCGCCGGTCGTCATGACTGGAACGGCCAGAAAGCCGACGCCGATCACGCCGGCTGCGAAGACAATTCCTGCCGCATCACCGGCAAGTGGCCGCAGCGCTTCGGCTGCCTGGGCGGCTGTCTCAATCTGGGTCTGACCTGCCTCGTAGAGGGTTGATCCCGTCGAAAGAATGATGAAATACATAATCAAATTGGAAAACGTCATACCGATCAAGATGTCGCGGCGGGACCGGCGGAGTTCGCCTTCCGTCGCTCCCTTTCGCTCTTTGAGAGTCGTCCTGCCCTCTGCAATCTCTTCCTCGACCTCCTGGTTGGACTGCCAGGTATAGAGATATGCCGAGAGCGTCGTGCCGATGATGGCCACGAGGATAGACAGGCACTCGCGACTGAACTCGATTTTTGGGATCAGAGTGCCGTACAGAACAGACAATGCGTCCGGTTTTGCGAGGACGGCGGAAACCACATAGGCAAGCAGCGTCAGCGCCAGCCATCGGAATGCGTTTCGGATCAATTTGTAGGAGCCGAAAACCTGCAGAGCGAAAATAATGGCCGCGACGCCAACCACTATCAACGGAACCGGCAGCGGGACGAACAAGTTGAGAGCCGCGGACATCGCTCCAAGATCCGCGGCAGCCTCAATGGTGTTGCCGATCAGCACGCCCACCAACACCGACCACAAAAGCCATCGCGGGTAAAAATCGGAAATGACCTGGAAGAGCCCGCGTCCGGAGACCTGACCCAGCTTCGATGAGAGATACACGACAGTGTACATCATCGGCAGCGTAAGTGGCGCGGTCCAAAGCAGGTCGGGGCCGAACCTGGCCCCGGCGCTGGCGTAGGTTCCGATGGCCGAGCAGTCGTCATCGGCCGCGCCGGTGATCAGGCCGAGCCCAAGAGCCCGGCCGATGCCGCTACCCTCCTGTCGGGCGTTTTTTCGGCCGGGGTCCTTGCGAGCCGGTTCGCTCATTGAACACGCACTGCCGCTGGCGTGACATGGTGGCCAATGGAGACATGCATCGGAACAATCATCCTCTATGGCAACAAGCTGCAGCAGGCGATCATCGGACAGTTCTCGTGTTTGGAATCGAACAGCCAAGCAGGCGCTTTGTTCCGTCGGCAGGCCATGCCGCACTAATGACTACGGGTAGAGCCTGATGCACGGCCACGCGGATTGTAGAAAGCGCCGATCGGGCGGCCTGCCAGCAAGTGAGAAAGGAACCTTTTCTGAAACACGCCGTTTGCCAGTAGGTCGTTGCATTAGCGACCAGTAAACAACGGAAGGGTCTTGTCATGAGCTACAAGATGATCTGTTTAGGCGCGATGGCGCTTTCTATGGTAAGCGGCGTTTCTCTTGCGGCAGGCACCGAAACAGGCACGTCTGCCTTGGATGACCCCGCAAAGATGGAGCCGTTCTACACGGACTCCAGCATGACGACTCTGCGGTCCGACGACGAGTTCACGGCAGCTTGGAAAGCGCTGACGGACGAGGACCGCATGGCAATGACAAAAGTCTGCGATGAGGAGGCGGCAAACGCCAACGCCGCCAACACCCACCCTGAATTCTGCAGCAGTGTCAAAAAGCTCGGCGGCGGGAGTAACTGAACCATGGAAGGCGGGCAACGGCCCGCCTTTTGATTAGCGACGGTGGTGAGGCAGGAGGGAGGATAGCCGCGTGGATCGGCTATCTTAACGGGCCGCCCCGCCACTTACGGCCATGCGAATGCCCAGGCCAATGATAAACAGCCGGCGATGCGCTGCTGCCAGAGCCGCATCTTCGGTTGTTTCAGGATCCACTCGCCAACCGCACCGGGGGCGAGCGCATATGCGCCTAGCACCAATACGCCGGTGATTTTTTGCGTGCCACCCAGCAACAGCAATTGCAGGATCACCGATCCTCGAGCCGGGTCAACGAATTGTGGAAGGAACGCAACCATGAACGTGATGGGCCAGGGATTTATGAGATTGGCGATCATTCCTTCTCGTGCGGCAGCCAGCGGACGAAGATTTCGATGCTCTTGGACGGCAACTTCCGTGGATGACGATCGCAACAGGCTTAGTCCGAGCCAACACAGATAAGCGGCGCCAGACAATCGGAGCAGACTGAATGCAAGGGGCGACGCCCCGACCAATGAAGACACACCTAACGCGAGGAGAGGCAATTGAACAAGCCCCGCACCAACAGTCATGCCCAGTACCGTGAAAACGCCGTGCTGCGCCCGTGGGAGATCCCGCGTGCCGTCATGCTGTCCGGGCCGGGCGGAGCCTGCATCAAGATAACTGTCCCTAGGAAAGCTATCCACAACACGGGATCCATCATCCTGCTCTTTCACCTAATATCTGCGCAGTGCCCTTGAACCCATTAGTGTCCTTGAATTGTCAGCTAACTTAGCTTGGCAGTTGCAGGCGAATCCCTGCAACTGCCGGTCAGTCAGGCCGGCTCAAGACTCTCGGATGGCAAGCCCGATACCTGCATCTTCAGAGCGGAGCCCCTGGCAATCCCTCGCCGGGGCTCCGCAAGCCGGCGGCATAGGGAATTACGCGGCCGCTTGAAGAGCACGTTGGTTGACACCACCCTCGCCTAGACCCGTCAGCGCTTCGTCCGTCGCGACCTCTTCCTTGAGCGTCTCTTTGAGAAGGGCAGCAACATCGGCCTTTCCCATCTGCTCTGCCCAGGCGATAAGAGTTCCGTACCGGGCGATCTCGTAATGCTCGACGGCTTGCGCCGCTGCTACCAGTCCGGCATCGAGCGCAGGAGCACCTTCATAGTCTTCAAGTATCTCAGAGCCCTCTTCAATGATGCCGTCGATCGCCGGACAGGTCTTGCCGCGTGCTGCCTTGCCGAATTTCTCGAACACTTCCTCGAGGCGATCGACGTGACCTTCCGTTTCCATACGATGTTTTTCGAAGGCAGCAGTCACTTTTTCCGACTCCGCGCTTTTGGCCATTTTCGGCAGCGCCCTCAGTATCTTCTTTTCGGCGTAGTAGAGGTCTTTGAGTCCGTCGAGGAACAGGTCCTCGAGACCCTTGGTTGCCGCTTTTGCGGCTTTCTTCGTAGTTGCCATGGTCGTCTCCCGCTGGGGTTGGAGCTAGCCTCCTTAAAATATGAAGGCGTCCGATAACCCCGCCGGTCGGCAACAAGTTCCCTGACGATCCGGGCCGCTGGGAAATTTTTCCGAAGCTTTGGGTCGCACAGGTGCTGCAAGGCTTACTCTGGTGAGCGGAGGCGCGAGGAAATGGTCGATATCGCACGAGCTTCGCTCGCTCGCCTTTCGGGCCCGTGCCCGGTCGGCCCGCGCTCAGGAGCGCGAGCTCCTTTTCGGCAGACCATGCGCTTGAGCAAAATCACCGACGAGGGAACTGTTCGCATCGCTTCGGATGTCGCAGCCATCGGCTCAATCGATCCGCCTGATACGGCCCTTTTCGAGACGGAACACTCCATCCTGCCCGCCCTGCTTCTCAAAATCGGTAAGCAGATCGTCCCATGTACCCAGGAATTCGCCGCAGTCGTCGCAAAAGATCCGGTCGTCAGGACCGGCGTCGGCCGGAATCCTCAGCCTTATTGTCAGGCAATAAGGGCACTCCAACTGGTGGTTGAGATACTGCTTGGTCATGGACGATGGCGAGAATGCACTGGAAATATGGCCCCTGCAACCTCGCTCGCGCTGGTCTGACGAGCTCGGTCAGAAACGTACAGCGATAGGGGGCATCACGGCGATTGTTGCGATCCGGGAATAACGAGCGCGCCTTCGTCAGGGGCCGAATATTCAAAGCCGATGAAAAACGCAGCAAGAATTAGCGCGCAGATAATTGCAATTGCTGCCAGTGCGGTTCTGGACAACGGCTTACGCGGTTCCCGATCTTGCAACACTGAACCACTCCGCTCTCGGTTCGAAGACGAAGGGGCAAGGCAGCTTGACCCATTATATGCCGTCTTTGGTCGGAGGCCAACCAGACTGAGCCGTTGGGGGAATGTTGTCGGATATCAACTCTCCCCGCTTGAGTTTTCTGATGGCTTCGTCGGCTTCGATCTCATCCAGCCCGGAAAGCCGCCCACGGATGTTCCGTGGTCATAAGCGTTTTGCGATCTTAATTTGACGCTCATGAGCCGGCGCAAATGGCACAGGATAGCGCGGGACAAATCCGACAGTGCAAGACGATCGCATCAGCCTAAGAGGTTAATCGGCCGCTTTCTTTGGCGGCTCCCGGGTCGCATGCGTGACGACGGTATAGCGCGTAATCGGACCCTCATCGGGGTCTTCTCCTTGAAAGTGAACGTCCGCGTTCACCGGTAGCCGGCTGGCATTGCCGAACTCCTTAACTGCGGACGCACGGACGAGTTGGATGTCGGGGTCCTGCTTCATAATTTTTATTGCCGCAAGCTCGGCAGTACTGCTGCCGCCAATGCGCCAGCTGGCTTCGAGCACACCGGATCGCCAGATACCCGACGAATCGACGCCCTGGCCGATATCGTAATTGCACCGCGAAGCGAAAAATCCAGGATACTCAGCCATCGCCGCGTCATAGGCCCTCGCCTGCACCGTTGCCAAAGCTAATGCGCGAGGAAGCCGAAGGTCTTCGAGAGCTTCCCATCCGCCGCGCATTACAATGAGATCGGATCCGCCATAAACGGATTGTCCCGCATTATCGGTCGTCGTCCTTTGAGTGCCGTAGTAGGCGATCATGATTTCATCGATCTCCGTTCTGCCTACGCTCAGCGTGACGATGTCACGAAGGTCCGCTTCGAGCACAAGACCGCACTCGTCCAGGTCGGGGGAGCGGTATTGCTCGAGCAGTCTCTCGACGTCAGCAACCGTGCGAACGACGTGCTGGTCTTGGCCTCGCGAGGAAAGCGGCGGCTTAAGCCGGGCCAGCCCGAGCCTCAGCAGACGTTCCGCTGCTCGCAGCGCATCGGATCGCGAAAATACGGTGTAGCCAGGCAATACTGCTGCGCTGACAGTTCTGCCGAAGCCGGTTGACCATTCTTTCGGTCGCTTGGCCAAGCCGTCGACCAGTTCATGGGTTATGGCCTTGGTCATTGCGAAGCGCCAAGGCACCACGCCGCCGAAGAGGTCTTGTGGCCCGTTGATACCCAGCCGTGCCGCATCAGTGGCAAGCAAGCTGTCGTCCGGCACGAAATACAAGCCCTCGCCGTTGCCGCTGCTGTTGACTAGACCCTGCTGGAAGGCAAATCCCTTGAGGCTCGCAATCGTGCGGGCAACGGCAGCCATAGCTTCCCGTTCGTGTGCGTAGAGAGGCTCGCAGCCCGGCGCGGAGAATGCGATCACGGTCCCTTTTGCTTCGCTCGGCTGACTGCCTCTGTGCTCGGTCATGTTGCTCGTTCTTGGGGTGCTACCTCATTATGGCCGCGGGTTGCCGATGTTTCGGCCGGCGGTTCGCTCCGACCCAAGAGAACGCGCAAGATGGCAGAAACGTTCAGCCTGGCTTGGCCGGCTCGCCGTTTTCTGCGTCCTTTCGAACGATATACGACGGGAACCGGTACCCGGAGCGCGCGATTAGAGGGGTAGACGTGAGGTCCAGGTCGTGTCTGAAGGTGACCGCATAGTGGCGAAATTCGAAAACAGTATCGGGTGGATTCGGTGACGTTGCTGGTTCAGCCGCGCCTGGTCAACGACCCCTTCTCGGATGCGGGGCTTCTTCTGGATTTCCGATTCGGCAACCGGGCGGTGCTCTTCGACATTGGTGATCTGTCGCCACTTTCGCCGCGCGAAATCCTGCGCGTCAGCCACGTATTCGTATCACATATGCACATGGACCATTTCGCCGGCTTCGATCGGCTGCTGCGGTTATTTCTATACAGGAATAAAACAGTGCATTTCTTCGGCCCGCCTGGGTTGACCGAGGCCGTGCAAGCCAAGCTCAACCCATACACATGGAATCTCCTCGACGAACAGTCCCACGACTTCATGATAGCCGCCTGCGACTGGACGCCGGCCGGATTTCGTCATTCCCGCCTCTTTCGGGCGCGATCGGGCTTCGCTCGGCAGGATACGGCATCAAATACAGCCGAGGGAAATATCCTGCTCGACGATCCCGATTTCCGTATCGAAGCAGCAATGCTCGACCACGGCGTTCCATGCCTTGCATTCGCGTTTCAGGAAAAGATCCGGGTCAACGTGCAAAAATCGCAGCTGGAAGCATTGGGTTTGCCTGTCGGACCGTGGTTGAGCGAAGCCAAGCGTGCGGTCCGGCGCGGAGCTGATCCGGAAACGACGCTCGCCCCAACCGCGGATCGACATATCTCGGTCGGCGAGCTGCTCGGTGGCGGAGCCCTGAGAACCGGCCCCGGACAGAAGATCGTCTATGCGACCGATCTCGCATTCAGCGAGGCAAATCTTGCGCGTGTCGTTGCGCTTGCGCACGGCGCTAACCAGCTGTTTATCGAAGCGGGCTTCCTGCAGGAAGATCGCGAGCTGGCCGCCGCGAAGCGCCATCTCACGGCAGCCGAAGCTGGCACGATCGCCAGGCTTGCCGATGTTGAACATGCCGTGCCGATGCACTTTTCGCCCCGCTATCTCGGACACGAGGACAAACTGCATGCAGAGTTCGCGGCACATCTGGTCGCGGGATGCGGTCCTCAAACGGGACAATGAATACCGACATGTAAGCGACAGCCGGGATCACCCGCGCTTTTCGATCACTTGCGTTGAAGATCCCGGCGGGCGGTCCGTCGACGTCGGCGTGCAAGGATGGCGCAAAGGGTGACCGGGCGAAAATCCCAGCTGTCGACGCCCGTGTCGTACTGGCGCGTAACCGGGCTCAGTCTGCCGTGGGAATGGCCATGCAGATTGATCGATTTCTTGCCGATCTGATTCCAGGTGCGAAAAGGATAGTGGCAAAGGATCAGCAACCTGCCGTCTATCGTCAGCTCCTTATAATGCTGTCTGCTGGCCCAACCAGCGGCGCCGATAGTTACTGCGCCGTCGTTGTTGCCGATAATCAAATGCTTCTGGCCATGAAGAGACGACAGGAGCGATGAAACGAATTCGGCCGATCCCCTCGCAAAATCGCCGAGATGCCAGATCTCGTCGTCCGGTCTGACGGTTTCGTTCCAGAGCGAAATCAGCGTTCGATCGTGTTCTGCCAGCGAGCCGAACGGGCGACGATCGATACGCAGGATGCGGGGATCGCTGAAATGTGTGTCGGCCGTGAAATAGATCATGGTCGTTCACAGCCTTTGCGGACGATATAGACCAACGAGCCCGAACCTCGGCATGCAGTCGTCGAGCCCGTCGAGCGGGATGAGATAGCGCGCCATCGCGCTCTGGCCACCTCTGCTTGTGTTGGCAGAGGTCGGTGGCTTCCATCAAGGACCTTCACGGCATCACCTTGCATTACGCCAAACTGCGCGGAGTGGGTGAGATCGCAAGAACCTAGGCGGTGAGCTCATCGACACGTTGAGCGGTGGCTGACGGAGTCCGCTTTGGTTGAACTCCGCAAGTCGGTTTGGGGTCGGAGCCACCTCCGGAACGCGCCAGAAGCAGAAACTCCGGAGAGGCGCCGCCCGAGCGTCCGTGACGAGTGCGCCGAGTAACGCCCCTCGCCATGGCTATCCCGCCGTCGACCGGATAGGGTCTCACTACGAGGTGATCAGCAGTCCAGAGGCAACTGACACGCAATCACGCCGGCCGGCAATGGGTTCGCCATCCCCTCGCCGATTTCAGCTCATAAGAGCCGGTCATCGGCGACATCCCTCCGTTGCTGATATTTCCGGTCACAGACAGAGGCGTGGGGTTTCCGACAGGGGTTCATCTCGTCGACCTGACCAGGGAGTGAGACAATGATAGCGAGAACACTGGGTGCGGTGGTTATTGCGGTGTGTGCAACGGGCAGCGCCATGGGCGCGTCTACGCCGGCTCTCAAGCCGATCGACCCGGTCGCGCTTCAGGCAATGGTGGAAGGTGCGGCTAAGGAACTCCTGCTGCCAGGTGCCATGGTTCTTCTGCAGACTCCGCAGGGCAATTTTGTCTTCGGCTACGGAACGACCGAGCTAGGGGTCACGAACCCGCCGCGCGCCGATACCCATTTCCGGCCCGCATCGAACACCAAGACGATGACGGCCGCCGTGATCGTGCAACTGGTCCAGGAAGGGAAGCTGGGCTTCGACGATCTGATCTCGAAATACGTTCAGGGCGTCCCGAACGGTGACAAGATCACCATTCGCCAGCTCATTAAGATGCGGAGTGGCCTCTATAACTTCACCAATGCGCCGGAACTTGCCGAAAGCCTAGACCATGATCCGGACAAGGTGTGGACGACGGAGGAGGTACTCGCCCTGGCCTTCGATCGGCCGACGCATTTCGAACCAGGCGCCCAATTCGAATATAACAATACGAACTACTACTTGCTCGGCCTCGTCGCCGAGAAGATCGAAGGTCAGCCTTTGGCCAGCATCTTCCAGGATCGCTTGTTCGGGCCGCTCGGCATGAAGAATACGGCGCTGCCGGTGAGCACGTCGAAGGCCATCCCCGAGCCCTATGCGCACGGCTACCTCTACGGCGGCACCTCATACGCTCTGGTTGATGCGCCCTATCCGGACGATCTCCAGGCGGCGGCCAGGGCGGGAACGCTCAAGCCGAACGATGTCACGTGGCAGAACCCTTCGCCGTATTTTGCGGCCGGCGGCGTCGTCTCGACCGCGGACGACCTCGCGATCTGGATGCGCTCGCTCGTCGGCGGCAAGGTTCTCAATGCCGACTATCAGCGCCAGTGGCTGGACAGTCCCGAGCCAGAGGACCCAAGCAAGCCTGAAGGCCAGAAGTACGGATATGGCATCACTGTGATCACCTTCGGGCCGAACAAGATCTATTTCCATGGTGGCGAGATGCCCGGCTACAACTCCTTCATGGGCCATGACCCGGCCAACGATGTCACGCTGATCGTATGGACCAACCTGACGCTGTCGCCCGATGGCAAGGCAACCGCAAATACCCTAATGGTGAAGACACTGGATCAGATCTACACGGTGTCACCGCTTCAAAAGGCGAAATAACGACCCTGGTGGAAGTTTGTCAGGGCTCCAGACTTGTCTTGCCGGCGCGCATGGCGTCGACGACTTCGCGGGTCGAGTCGAGGACGAGCTGCGGTTGATCCTTGTGGATCTCGTGACCGCCGTCGGTGTTGACCACGTGCTTCGAGCCGGGCACGAGTGCATTTGAGGTGGCGAAAACGATCAGACACGGCTAGCATATCCTCGCTTTGGAGAGTGTCGTGCGTACGAGGCGTTTCAGAAAGCCGATAGTCGTTCAACCCGGCCGGATCGATTGCGACAGGTTGTTTGTCTGTCTCCGACGCGGCTGAAGTGCGGCTGAGGGACTTGCCGACGCCAGCGTCCAAGACGCGACTCGCCCCAATTGAAGCCTGCCTTGCTGTTATCCGCGGCGAAAAGCCGCCAAAGGTCGCGCGCCAAGCGTTCATCGTCGCGGCCAAGGATGCGAGGATCCTGCTCGGCGAACAAATCTAGACCGGCGCCGTCAGGCAGAGCCTCGTTCAGGCCATTCGATCTCTTCCTTGACCTGCTGTTGCAGATCGTCACGCGCGCGCTTCGCCTCGCCAGATGCCGTCGAGTTGCTCAGACAATCGCTCGATCCCAACCGCCATAATGTTGGTCGCTGCGCGTGCCGCGCGGGAGGCTGAGCACGATCAGCGCCAGACCGATCGTAACGTCCGCCGCGATCGCCGTGGTTTCACCGCCGGCGAGCACAAAAGGTGAGACCGCGATCCACGCACCGAGCACGACATTGAGGAAGCGCACCGGCCGGACAATTTCGGCCATGGCCGTGACTGCGACCATGATAATGAGACAGCCGACGACATGATCGCTGAAGTAGAGCGGTGGTTGCGTGCCAATGATCAATGGCGTCGTCATCAGCAAGGCGCCGAGCAGCGTGCTCGCTACCAGCGTCCATGGGAAGTTCACGCCGCCGGTGACAAATTCCTTCAGCACCTCGAAAACCGGACGGTCGAGGTCGGCCCCAGGCGTCTGGTTCTCCGACAGCGCCGGTCCGCCCATCCAGAAGGTACGCCAGAACGGCTCACCCGCCCTCGTGGCGCCCCAGAGATACTGGATCGTCGCCAGCACCTCATCGACGGAGTAAGGGATCAGCGCCACCGTGACGGCGGCCTGGAGAATGCAGAGCGTGCACAGCGCGCCAATCAGCGGTGGCTGTATGATGATGAAGGACACACTGACCACGCCAAGCGGAATGATCAGCAAGCCGAAGAGGAGCACCATCCACGGCATGGTGCGCCAGCGCCGGCGGTCGCCGATCGCGCCGGCGAGGATATCGAGGCAATAGGCGAAGGCGCCGAGCCCGGCATCGGCGATTGGAAAGCCCTTCGAGACCCATGACGTCACCACCGCCTCGCTGCCGTTGCGCACCGGCGCGCCGCCGGGGCCGAAGAACGGATCCCACAGCCCATCCGCGTGGCCCATCTGGAAGGCGGCGAGATAGCGCGACACGAATAGGCCGACGAAGGCCAGCGCCACGATCGGAATCCGCTGCGTGAAGGTCGATGGCGAATAGGTCCAGCCCAGCGGAATGTCGTCGTCGGCCGCCAGCGCGCGGCGGCTGATGCCAGGGGTCGGCGGGATCATCACCGCAAAGGCGACGATCAGCATGCCGACGAGCGTGTCGATGGCATAGGCGGCGGCGCTGGTCGTCCAAAACAGCAACGGCGCCAGCATCACCCAAACTCCGAGCGACGCCGTGATCCACTGCACCCAGCGCCAACGTCGGGACATGCCCATCAACGCAAAGACTGTCACCAGCAGGCCGGAAACGATCTCGCTGACGCCGAGGCTTGCGTTGCGCAATTGCGGCTCCGCGACAGCGTGCCCCAGAGCGGGTGGCATCGCGGCTGTGACGGGATCGAACAGGCCAATTGTCATCGGCGAGGTGACCAGCCACAGCCCAAGCGCAGCGTTGGTCATCGGCGCCCAGAGCGTCCTGGACCGATGCCGTTTCATCGCCGCTTCGACGTCTTCCTTGCTTCGTTCGAGCGGTCCCTTGAGGCGCCTTTCGGCCTGTTCGATCTCGGGGTCCGAAGCCGCGACAACGGGCGGATCAAGCTTGTTGGCCGCGTACCAGTCTGTGGGGTCCCGTTTCAGCCGGCGGATCATCTCCGGCAATGTGTCCAGCAGGCTGTGGCTAGGCGCCCAACCCAGCAGAGTTTTGGCTCGCGAGATGTCGATCTCGTAATGATCGTCCGAGTTCTCGATCATCCACGGTTTGATATCGGTGTCCTGATCGAGTACCTCCGTCTGCACCCACGCGCCCAGCTTCGTCAGCTGCTTCGGCAGCGCTAAGGTACGCCAGTCCTCGCCATGGATGAGCCGGCCGATGCGCTTCTGCATCTCCTCGTATGACGGTGTGTCTTCTTCGCCGATCAGAAGCACGGTCTCGGCCGGAAGTTCGGCGCGCCGGTCGACGGTGCGCACCACCGCGTCGACGAGATCGTCCTTGTGCAGATAGGGCTGGCCGGCGGTGATATCGCCGGCGAACAAATAGGCGGTCGGCAAGCGCTCGAAGATGCGAGCGATCTGCTGGGCAATAAAGGCCGCCCGGCAGTCTTCGTCATAGACGCCGGCGAGCCGCAGGATCACCGTCTTGATTTCGCCGCGCTCCCTCGAAATCAGCGCCTCGGTTTCGGCTTTCGATCTTGGGTAGGCCCAGGCCGGGTCGAGCGGCGAGTCCTCATTGATTTTCGTGCCCCTCCCCGGGCTTGGGGCATGGACGAGAAGCGTGCTGGAGAACACGAACTGCTCGGTCTTGATCGCCGTCAGCGAATGCAGGAGCCGGCGCGTGCCCTGCACGGTGACGGCGTCATATTTTGGGTTGTCCTCGCCGGTCGTGTCATAATAAGCGGCGAGGTGGATGACCGAGGCGATGCGACCGCCGCGCTCCCGCGCTGTTTTCACAGCCCTACTCACGCTCTCATCGGAGGTGAGATCGATCTCGATCGTCTCCATGCCGGCGGGGGGATGCTTCGGTTTTGCAACATCGAGGCCGATAACCCGGTAGCGGTCAATCAAACCTCGCGCAATCGCCTGCCCCAGGAAGCCGCTGCTTCCGGTGATAAGGACCGTCGGAAGGGGCGCGCCGTGATTTGCCATAAGTCAGGCCCGTTCGCGTTGGAAGAGAGGCCCGATGGCGTGGTGCGCTTCGGCCTTCCTCGGCTCGCTCAGCACCTTCGAACTGGATTCGTTTTCCTTGTATGCATCGAGTTTTAGACTGCCCAGGATCATTGCCTCGGCCCTTCCGGAGGCGCGAGATGCTCGAGGAACCATCGCGTGGCGTGTCTGACCACTTCGTCCATTGTGCCCGGCTCCTCGAAGAGGTGGCCGGCACCGTCGATAATGATCAACTGTTTCTCGCCTTTCAGCGCGGCAAGGGCACGCTCGTTCATCCCGATCACCGGCCCGTCCAGGCCGCCGACCAGAAGCAGTGTCGGGGCACGCACGGCCGGCAACGCGTCCATCGCCAGATCGGGCCGGCCGCCGCGCGAGACGACAGCCGCGATACCTGCATCCGGGCGTGAGGCGGCCACCAGCGCGGCTGCCGCGCCAGTGCTTGCCCCGAAATAAAGTGGGACAAGCCTTCTGGTCCGTGCTTCCGCAGAAGCCCAATGCGTCGCCAGCACGAGCCGCGATGCAAGCAGGTCGATGTCGAAGACGTTTCGCCTGTCGCGTTCCTCGATCGATGTCAAAAGGTCGACGAGAAGGGTCGCCAGTCCAGCCTGCCGAAGTGCTGCGGCCACGTGATTGTTGCGCGGACTGAGCCGTCCACTTCCGCTGCCATGAGCGAAGATGACGATGCCTTGCGCACCGTGCGGAACGCCCAGCAGCCCAATGAGCCCGTCGGGCTCGATCCTGACCTCCTCGACCTCTGTCATGGCGGTTGCCGGCATCTTTACACTCCAAAGGGAGGATCGCCTCACAGGCAGAGGAACTGCGCCTCGCGCCCACTCAGTGCGTTAAACACTGGCATGCCGGAAATGTTTCCGAGTCAGGCCAGAAAAATGTGGCTATCCCATCGGGAGCGACAGATCTGTTCCGCCCGCCTATTCAGAATTGTGGGCTCCCTCGCTGCAACGCTCTCCGCGGCCGAGGCTCAAGATTTGTTTGGCATCAATTGGTCTAGAGCCATTGTCGCCAAGCACGATGCAGCGTTCGATTGGCCACTCCGCTATGAAGCGAACTTGGTGCAGCGTCGCATAGCCGGGCTCGCGATTTTCAGCTAGCGCCTCTTGTGGGTGGCTTGTCTGTGTCGTTCCATTCCGCCTTGCGTGCCCGCGCTTCCTCGAAGATCAGCTTGAACTCCCGCATCATCGCACTCTCAATGGCGAACGCACTGCTTGGCACGGCGCCGGGGTCTTCCTGATTATTCTGGAATTGAAAACGGGCCTCCAGTTCGGCCCATATTCGCTCGGAAGTCGCGTCGCGGCCGGCAAGCAGCGCGACGACCAGCGCCAGAGTCTCTCGCTGGGCGTTCAGCCGCCCCTCGATCTCTTCATTCGGCAACTGGGACATGTGGATCGCTTCCAGTTTCAGGCGAAACGGCAAAATCGCGTCGTTGTTCCGGAGTCCAGCTCGTCGGCTCGCCCGGAGACGCGGCCTATTCTTCCCTGAATGCCCGTTGGATTTGGTTCGCCAAAGGTTTCACGAGATAGGACAGCATGGTGCGGCTGCCGGTCGAAAAGAACACCTCGACAGGCATTCCAGGCGCCAGGGCCAGGCCCTTGACCCTGGTAAGCTCTGTGCGCGGTAAAACAACATGCACGGTGTAAAAGCCAGCGCCTGTTTTCTCATCGACATTGAGGTCGGCGGAAATCTTGCTGACGGCACCATTCAGTTCCGGCGTTGTTTGCTGATTGAATGCCGACAGCCGCAGCGTCGCGCTTTGCCCTGACGTCAATTGATCGATGTCTTGGGGTGCCACGCGCGCCTCGACGGTCAGGTCGTCTGTCACAGGGACTATCAGCATGATGAGCTCGCCCGGAGAAATAACGCCACCGACCGTGTGCACGCCAAGCTGATGAACGACGCCGGTCTGCGGACTGCGTATATCGATCCGCTTGAGCTGATCTTCGGCCGAGACCTTGCGCTCGACTGATTCAGAGATCTTTGCCTGGACGTCACGCAGTTCGGTCGCCACCTCGCTGCGCAAATCCTGGTCGATCTGAATGATCTGCAAACGGATTTCCGACGTACGCCCCTTCGATTGCGCCATCGCCGCGGTCAGTTGCCCGTGCTCACCTTTGAGCCGCACGGCATCGCGTTCAAGCGCAGTTATGCGGTCGATTGAAACCAGCTTGCGTTGCCAAAGGCTGCGCATGCCTTCGAGCTCAAAGCCGATCAACTTGATTTCCTGGCTCTTGGCATCTCTTTGCTCGGTCAAGCCGGAAACTTCTTCGGCAAGCTGCGCAATACGCTCTTCCAACTGAGCCTTCTGACCAGCGCGTGCCTGTCGGCGAAATTCGAACAGAGATTGCTCGCCGGCCATCGCCCGACCAATCTCAGGGGCATCCTGCCGTGACACAAGCGAAGCTGGAAAGATGATGCTTCCTTTGCCGTCGCGCTCGGCCTCAAGGCGAGCCAGGCGCGCCTCGAATTCGTCCAGGCTCTTCGTGACGATCGCCAAATTGGCCCGGGTGATCGTCTCATCGAGGCGGATCAAAACCTGGCCCGCCTTCACGGCATCGCCTTCCCGGACGAAGATTTGACCGACAACGCCACCCGTCGGATGCTGCACCTTCTTAACGCTGGAATCGACGACCAGCTTTCCTGAAGCAATCACGGCCCCGGAAATCTCGGTGACGGCGGCCAAGCTTCCGGCCCCACCAATCAGAAGTATGCAAGCTGCGACCCCACCAAGCAGATAGCGCCGAATGGTCCGGTCAAGCGCGGATGCAGTGCGTTCTGCCATCAGGATGCAGGTTCCTCAGGGCCAGAGACGACCTTCAGAGGAACGCCTGCTGGGCGAGTTATCTTGTTCAATATCTCATTCTTCGGGCCAAAGGCCTGGATCCGGCCGTTCGCCATCACAAGAACCTGATCCAGGCTTGCCAGCGCGCTCGGCCGGTGTGCGACCACAATGGCAACACCGCCTCGCGCGCGCACGCCTTGGATCGCCACCGTCAGTGCAGCCTCACCCTCCGAATCGAGATTGGAATTGGGCTCGTCGAGAATGACGAGGAACGGATCGCCATAGAGCGCCCGTGCAAGTGCAACCCGCTGCCTCTGGCCGGCCGAAAGTGCCGACCCGGCCTCGCCGACCCGCGTCTCGTAGCCTTCCGGCAGATGGATGACGAGATCATGAACGCCGGCCGCGCGCGCGGCCGCCAGTATGTTGTCCGAGGGCGCTTGCGGTTCGAAGCGCGCGATATTCTCGGCAATAGTGCCGTCGAACAATTGCACATCCTGCGGGAGATAGCCGACATGCTTGCCCAGCTCTTCCGGCGACCACTGGTCGAGCGTTGCGCCATCCAGCCTGACCGTTCCACGAACTGGGAGCCATATGCCGGCAATCGCGCGCACGAGCGATGACTTGCCGGAAGCGCTCGGCCCGACAATGCCGAGGCCGACGCCCTTTTCCAATGCAAAGGTGGCGTCTTGCACGACCATACGACGCTCCCCCGGCGGCGTGACACTGATACTTTCGACCGAAAGAGCAGATTTCGGCGCAGGCAGCGAGACACTTGTCGCAGTTTCGGGAAGCAGGACCAAAAGCTGGGTCAAGCGGGCCCAGGCCTGGCGGGCGGTGACGAAACCCCTCCAGTGCGCGATAGCCAGTTCGATTGGTGCGAGTGCCCTGCTCATCATGATCGAACTGGCGATCATGATGCCGCCGGTCGCTTCCTGATGGATGACGAGATACGCGCCGATCGCCAGGATACCCGATTGCAGCATCATTCGCAGGATTTTCGAGATCGTTCCGAGTGTCCCGGCAAGGTCGCTCGCTGTTGCATTGGTGTCGAGATAGTCAGCATTGATCCCTGCCCAGCGCTCGGCGATGCGCGAGCCAAAGCCCATGGCCTGCAGAACCTCGACATTGCGGCGCGTCGCTTCGGCAAGTGTATTGCGCGCTGCCGCTTGACTGTTTGCCTTTCTGGCGGGCTCTCTCGTGCGAATTTCGGCAAGCAATGCCAGGCTGAAGAGAATGACCACGCCGGCCAGCGCCGTCATGCCGATCCAGAAATGGAACAGGAAGCAGATTGCGAGATAGAGCGGCATCCATGGCAGGTCGAAAAGCGCGGTCGGACCGGCGCTCGACATGAACGATCGCACCTGGTCAAGATCACGCAAGGATTGAAGGCCGTCGCCTGCGAGCTTGGTGCGCAGCGGCAAACGCATGAGGGCGGCATAGACCTGTCCGCTCAAGCGCGCGTCCAGCGCCATGCCGATGCGCACCAGCAAACGCGACCGGATGAGTTCGAGAACGCCCTGAAAGACGAAAAGCGTGCCGGCAAACACGGCAAGCCCGACGAGCGTCGGCACGCTGCGGCCGGGTATGACGCGATCGTAGACCTGCAGCATGAAGAACGAGCCGGTCAGCGCCAGAACATTGACGACGCCGCTCATCAATGCAATTCCTGCCAACGCTCGCCGAAACGCGGCCAGAACCGCCGCGAGTGTCGTCCGCGGCGGTTCAGGTGGAATGGGATGCGACGTCGGCTTCAAATCAGTTCCAGTTCGGTCTCAGGCAGCAATGACCGCGCCCGAAATCAGGCCTGATGACGAACGTGTCGGTGCCGAGCCCATCTGTCAATTGTTAGATAATCCAATCTTGCAACGCATAGGCATGGATGTAGTCGATCTGCATTTCCGCAGGCGTCGCAAGCCCGTCGGCGGGCGCTCCCGCTTGGCCACCAATCCCCATATTCACCAGCATATACATCGGGTCATGCATGTCGGCAGGCGTTGCGGCACGAGCGACTTCGACGTCGTCGAAATACCAGACGAGTTCGTCTTCTGTCCAAAGCACGCCGTATGTGTGGAACCCTCCGGTATCCGAGGTATAGGCAGTCGAGCCCACTGTTGTATGAGTTCCCGTCGCGTTCGAGTGGCCTGTCAGAATGAGCTTGTTTGGATCCTGACCGAACATCTCTATGACGTCCAGTTCCGGTGGCCAGGAGCCGTCCTCCGGGAGAAGCCAGAAGGCCGGCCATGCACCTTGTTTTTCGGGCATATCGGCCCGAATCTCAAAATAGCCGTAGGTCTGCGCGAAGGATTCGTAGGTCGTAAGCAAACCTGACGTGTATTGGTAATTATTTATATAGGGCCGGATCGCCTCAGGAGCCCGGGCGGCGGTAATCGTGAGAACACCGTCCTCAATGCTGAACGGATTGACGGACCGTGTCGGGGCGTAGTCGGTATCGATGTACCATTGAAGATCGTTTGTGGTCGTGAGCGTGCTGCCGTTCGCGGCCCCCCACCAGTAGTTCGAATCCCAGGTGCCGCTCGAGCCGTTCCACAGGTCCAGCGTGTCGAACTCGTCCGAAAAGGTGAGTTCCAGAGCCGACCTGTCCACGCCCAGCTTGAACTGGCTTGCGGTGAAATCGCCGATGGTCTTGTTGGCGAAGACGAGAAACTCGCTATCGGACAGATTAAGTCGGACGTTGGCTCCCGACTGGACCATGTTGGCGCGCACCTCCTCGAAGGAGGTGAAGCCGTAGCTCCCGACGCGAACGGTATCCGTCGCGCCAAGGTCCAGGATCAGATCACTGCCGTTGCCGGGGTTGACGACGAAAATGTCCGCACCGGATCCGCCCTTGAGCACGTCATCGCCCTTTAAGCCGTCGAGCGTCTGTTGGCCGGAGCCGCCGCTAACGATGTTGTTCAGCTCGTTTCCGAAAGCATAGCGTTTGTCGCCGGTGACCGTCAGATTCTCGAAATTGGCTGGGAGCTTGTAGCTCATCCAGGTCGAGATGGTGTCCACCCCTTCGCCGGACAGCTCGACCGCTTTGTTTTTCGAGGAATACAGATAATAAATGTCATCGCCCTTGCCGCCACGCATTGTGACGGTGACGTTGCCGTCCCCATACATCGAGTCGTTGTATGTGCTGCCATAAAGTGTTGAGCTGGAACTCGTCGCCGAGTACCACTTCACGGAGGACCCGCTGTAGGGAAGTGGAACGCCCTTGGCGTTCAGAACCGTGGCCATCGCGGTGTTTTCTCCTTTGTCTCGCTGGATAGCAGCCCTAACATCTATCAAGGGCAAAAGGAGCCAGTACTTTTTCACTTTCCAGTTCGGAAGGTTACCAAATGGTTATCACGTTGTGGGAGCACTTGCCGGGGAGCTTCACTGCCTCGAGTGCATAAGGTTGGGCCACTGCAACATGATCGAAGATGTGGTGAGGCAGATCGAGACTGACCCTCACCGCATTTCGCATCTCGAATAGCATTACCGCTGACCGGTGATAAAGAACTGCTAGTAGACTTTGAAAGCGCCCGCATCGGCTCGTGCATCCACATCGGTGATCAGCATGTGCCCCGGCGATACCGTGATCGAGGTCGCGAGTTCGGCACGAGCAAGTGCATCCTGCGCGGTGATGCTGCTGGCCCAGAATACAGGGACCTCCCCGTCAATGATTTTGACCGCATCGCCCCAGTCGGGAGCCATCAAGTCGGCAACTCCGATGACCGCGGGATCTCCGACATGGATAGGAGAGCCATGGGCATGCGGGAAGCGTGCGGTGACGGCGCGAACCCTGTCGACATCGCAACGGCTTATCGGACGCATCGAGACGACCATTTCGCCACCAAACGGTCCGACGCGACACGTCTGGATCCTGGTTCGGAACTTGGGTGAGGTGTTGCCGCAGCCGATGCGGCTCAGTTTCTTTTCGGCAAGTGCAGCTTCGACGGTCAGCGAACTGCCGAGCGCGAAAGCGGCAAAATCATCCTGCCACAGGTCGATTATGTCCGTCCTCTGACGCGTCAACTCCCCGAAGTGATAGATGTTGTACTGGGGGGCATCGGTGCGGATGTCGATATCGCCCAGCGCTGGGATCAATGGACTGCCGGCGCGATTCACGCCGACCAATGGACAGGATTTCGGGTTGCGGATGCAAAACTGGTGGAAATCGCCGGCAAAGCTGCGGGGCACAATCACGACATTGGCCTGAAGCTTGCCGCGGGCCAGCCCCCCTGTATGCCCCTCATAGGCGCCCATTCTGACAAGCCTGCGCAGCCTATCCACATCGACCAGTCGCAGGTCCTCGAAGATCGGTGAAGTGGTCAGGCGAGCCATGGCTTCCGAGGGATATGCGCGTTTCAGAGACAAGTCGGGAGGGCGTAAGATCGTTGGCGGCTCGGCTGCTTGTCAAATCGTCAGAATCTTTCCTCAACGATAAATTGTATTTATTGGCCGGCCAACGATTGCTTCATTTAGGACCGACGCTTGCGCAAATCTTCCTAGTGTCATTAACAGCTGCGGCAGCCGATCGCTTCTATCTGTCGGCCTGCCTCGTGGAGGAAGCCAAGGTCTCGGTTCATGTAGAAGAGCAGGAAAGCGGCATAGAGTACAAAGACGAGGCTAAACACCAGCGTCTTCACGATCAGTGAAAGCGCAAAAACATTCAGGTGCGGTGAGGCGCGCGCCAAGAAGGCCAGCACAATGTCGGACAAGAGCATGCTGATGATGAGCGGAAAAACGAGGGTCAATGCCATCATCAGAATGCGGTTCAGCAGATCGAGAAAGATGCCGGCTGCATCCTTGCTGAACACAGGCAGAAGTTGGTCGATCGGCCACAGGCCATAGCTGTCGTAGAGACTGGTCAAGGAAAGTTCGAGGCCGCCGGCAGCCAGGTAGATCGTGACCATGATGACGGCGAGCAAGGTGCCGGTGGCACTCGTCTCATGGGTCATCATCGGATCGATCAGAGTCCCCATGGTGGAGCCGCGCTGCAGGTCCAGGATATCGCCGGCAGCCTCGGCCGCCCAGAACGGTATGCCCATCGCCAGCCCGAGCGTTACCCCGACCACGACCTCCTTGAGCATGTACACGACGATCATCGTCGTCGCGATGTCAGTGTTCGTCAGCTTGTTCACGATCATCGGAAAGACCGGAACCGCCAGCGCCAGAGCAACGCCGTTGCGCAAAAGGCCCGATAGCGGCACACGCGAAAAGAGCGGCATCAGGAGCATGAATCCGGTCATGCGTGCGAGTGCGAAAGCTCCGGCCAAAAGATAGAACTGAAGCTCTTTGACCGACGCGAAGAATGGTTCGACCGGCATCTGCGTCCTCAACGCGTGACGACGGGGAATTCGTCCAGCGCCGTTGAGGCCTGCTCGGCGATCTGCTGGCCAAGCAGCGGGCCGAAGACGATGACGACCAGCAGGATCACGACGAGCTTAATCGTCTGCGGCAGGGACTGGTCCTGAATTTGCGTCAGCGCCTGGGCAAGCCCGACAAGGATGCCGACGGCCATCGCCGCGATGATCGCTGGGCTCGACGCGAACAGCACTGTCAGAAGCGCGCTTTGGACCTTCGCCAGGATGAAGTCATTGCTCATGCAAACCTCCTAGCGGCGTCAGACGTAACTCAGGATGAGGCCGTGCATCAGCCGCGACCAACCATCTATGGCGACGAAAAGGAACAGTTTCAGCGGGATCGAAATGAGGACCGGCGAGACCATGATCATGCCGAGCGTCATCAGGATGTTCGCAACAACGATGTCGATGATGAGAAAGGGAAGATAAAGCAGAAAGCCGATTTCAAACGCGCGCGTAAGCTCGGACGCGACAAAGGCAGGAACAAGTATCGAAAGATCGTCGTCCTTCAGATTCTGGCGTGCCTGTTCCGGCCACAGGCGGTTCGTCCCGTCAAGGAAGAACTGCCGCTCTTCCGGTTGCGTGAATTTGATGAGGTGCTGCTGCAATGGTTCCCTGACCAGTTGCGCCGCCCTGGCGAGGTCGTCCGTAGTCTGGAACTGAACCTGCCCTTCCTGAAGCCGCCCCGTCATTTCGCTCAGCAATGGCGTCGTGACATAGACCGTGAGCACGAGCGCTATGCCGTAGAGGACCAGATTGGGCGGCATCTGCTGGACGCCGAGCGCATTGCGGATGAGGAACAGCACGACCGAGATTTTCAGGAACCCGGTCATGGTGACGACTGCCAGCGGCAGCAAACCGACGAAGCCGACGGCAATCAGGATCCCAAGCAGGTTGGGCGAATTGTCAAGCATTGTCGAACATGCGGGCGACCCGCACGCCCAGGCTCTCCCCAATCCGCACGATCTCGCCACGGCCGACGCGTTTACCATTGGCGATGATGTCGACCGTCTCCTTCGTCACATTGGCGAGCGGAACGATAGCACCGGGCGCAAGCTGCCTTACCTCGCCGAGAGGCATTGCCGTGCGGCCGAGCTCGAAGGCAAGCGCAACCGGCAGTTGGTCCAGAGTTGCCTCTTCCAGTGTCTGGTCGGCGTGCGGCGGCGGGTTCTGATTCATGGTCCACTCCCATTTCGATCCAGCGATTGCAGTCGGGGCGGCAAGCAGTTGCGGCCCGCTGTCAGTCAGCACGGCCGGGGCATAAAGGCGCTCGGCAATGACCAATGCCACCTCTTCCTCTTCGTCATCGAAAAGCACTACATCTCCAGGTTGCAGGCTTTTGAGATCACCGTGGCTGATTGTAAGCGCGTGACGCCAGAGGCAGACCGGCAACGGGAATTCCGCAGGAAGCGGGGCTCTCGCTTTGCCGATCGCGTCGAGAAAGCCCCCGGCCCGCACCGCCAGACCGACGCTATCGGTGTGCAAGGCGCAACCTATGGTTTCATCCTTGCCGGTCAGGGCGAAAGCCAGCGCGGTTTCGTCCAGAACGCTGTCTTGTTGTTCGACGGACGTAATAGTGACCGTCTCGCCCAGCTTGCTCTCGAGCCATTCGAGATCTTTTTCGAATTCGGACTCCAGCAGCAGTGCGGCGTGAGCGGGTGCCAGTCGTTTCACGTCGATCAGCTCGTCAGCCTTGGCAAGACCCCGTTCGACAACAGATAGCGGCAAGCGCAATTTGCCCGCCATGTCTGCGACTGTGAACGCAATCGTGCACAACGGCTGGTCCACAGGGTTCGGCGCCGGCCAGACGGCCGCGAGCGCCATGGTTTTCCCGGCAATCGTGATCTGCGCGGGAGCACGACGGCGGTAGAAGGCGTTCAATGCCTCAACCTCCCCAGCCGCAACAGATTCCAATGTCAGCGGCTCGCCAACGCTCGAGCGTGTGCGTCTGACCGGTTCTGCGCGCGCTTTCTTTTTTGCCGACGCCAAGGCCTGAGGCATCACACTTCCATATTCACGATCACGGATTGGACTATCGTTCTGTGGGCAAGCGCAGTGGACTGCGCTCGTCTTCCTCGGAAAGCTCGGCAAGCGCCAGGCTGCGACGCGCAGTGCGTTTGGTCAGATGCTGCAACAGCCCGTCCAGCTTCGTCACCGCCTTCATGCTGGCGCGATGATCGTTGCGGGCGGCCGATAACTCCGTTTTGCGTCGTTGCTCGGTGACGCCGGCCATCTTCTGGTTTTCCCGGAGCTGCTCGGTTTGCCTGGCGGCGTTCTCGAACTGTCCCTGAAGCCGGTAAAGGCTGGCGGCCTTCACCGGTTGTCCAACAAGCGAACCGAATGCTGCATCCTCAGCGTCGGCTGTGTGCTGGAGGTGTTCGCTGACCGCGGCGGCTGCCTCCCGAACCGCCCCGGCGGCCCGCTGCGCAGCGGCGTATCTCCTTAAGACCGCTTCGTTTGCGCGCTGTTCACCGTGGCGCCTGAGGTCGCGCAATCGTGCGATCATGTCACGATCTTTCATTGACGATCCCCCGCATGCGTTCGCGTGTCTGCTCGATTGTTTCGTGGGTGGCGGACGGCTGTCGCAGGAAGGCGTTGATGGTGTCGATCTTCGCCACCGCCTCGTCCGCCACCGCATCGCTGCCCTTTTCGTATTCGCCGACGCGCAGCAGCAATTCGACGTCGGCGTAGCGGGCGAGCAACTCCCGTAAGCGGCCGGCGTCCGACCGATGCTCAGCCGGCACCACCGTGTCCATGAGGCGACTGCGGCTGCGCAGCACGTCGATGGCCGGGAAATGATTGCGCTGCGCAAGCTCGTTCGACAGAAAGACGTGGCCGTCGAGAAGCGCCTGGATTTCTTCGGCAACCGGATCCAGCGTGCCATCGCCCTCCAGAAGAACGCTGTAGAGGCTTGTAATGGAGCCGACGCGGCCAGGCCCTGAGCGCTCGAGCAATCGGGGCAGAACTGCAAAAAGCGAAGACGGAAAACCGCGACGCGTCGGCGGCTCGCCTGAAGCGAGGCCAATCTCGCGCTGCGCACGGGCAAACCGCGTGATGTTGTCCATTGCCAGCAACACATGCTTGCCCTGGTCGCGAAAATATTCGGCAATGCTGGTTGCCACATAAGCGGCCTTGACGCGCTCGATCGCCGGCCGGTCGGACGTCGCGACGACGATGATTGCCCGCGCCAGCCCTTCCGGCCCGAGCTGATGCTCGATGAATTCGCGCACCTCACGTCCGCGTTCGCCGACAAGCGCAACCACGGCAACATCTGCGTCGGTGCCGCTGACGATATCCGAAAGCAGGATCGACTTGCCGACGCCAGGCTCGCCGAAGATACCGACGCGCTGCCCACGCGCGCAGGTGAGAAGCCCATCGAGGGCGCGGATTCCGAGCTGGATAGGCTCGGAAATCAAACTGCGCTCCAGCGGCGACGGCGGATAGGCGTTGACCGGATAGCTGCCGGCAATGCCATCCGGCGAAAGCGGTTTGCCATCCAATGGCTCGCCGAACGCGCTGATCACCCGACCAAGCAGGCCGGGCCCGACGGGCACCGTTGGGGTCTTTCCGGTCGCAATGACCTCGGTGAGGCTTGAAAGGCCGGTGAGATCGCCAAGCGGAACAAGGATCGCCATCTCGTCCATGAGCCCGACGACTTCCGCCTTGGTCGCCGTGCCGGTCCTGGGATCGACGAGTTCGCAGATCTCGCCGATCCGAACCTCCTCCACCGTCGCGTGAATGACCGTGCCGGTGACCCGCCGTACACGCCCTTTCCTGGGCCGGCTGGCATCCTCACGCAGGCCGGAACGCAGGTTCGGAACGATCGATGCGAGGCGGCTCTCGAGCTTGGTGGCTGGACTTGTCATGCCGCCGCCTTTGATGAAATCGCAGCGGCAATGGCGTCGAGCTGTGCCTCGATGCTGGCGTCGATGACGGCAATGTCGGTCAAGAGGATGCAGGCGCCCGTCGCCAGCGTATCGTCCGCGTCGATCTCGACCGTCATGCCCAAGTCACTCTCGCGCAGGGCCGCGTTCAGTTCGTCGCGAACCCTGTTGACGGAAACAGGATGAACTCGGACCTTCAGATATTTGGCGCGGCGAATTTCAGTGACGGCCTGCGCGGCCGCCTTGGCGACCAGCATGCTCGCGTCGAATTCTCCCAGCACGCGCCTGACGACATCGAGAGCTAGATTGACGATTTCGGCTTCCAGTCCGCCGAGATAGCGATCGACCTTGACCGCGGTCTCGCCAACCAAACGCGCGGCATCCGCGGCGCCTTGCGCCTTGCCATCTTCATAACCCTGCGCATATTCGGCCGCATAGGCTCGCCGAGCGGCGTCACGCAACTGCTGCGCATCACGCCTGGCTTCGTCGAGAAAAGCGTGCCCATCCTGCCAGGCGCGTGCCTCGGCAGCGCGCAGGATGCGGGCGACGGGGCGCCTCGGCACGGTAGTGGTCGCTTTGCCTGGTTCGACCATCTCGCCTAACCCATCGCCCGTCGAACAATCGCCGGACCAGCTTCGGCAAATGGTTCGGCTGTCGGCTGGTCAACAAGCGCATGCGGCATCAGCTTGAGGCGGACCCGCATGCTCGTTTCGCCCGGCATCGCCTGACACCAGGCGCCAAGGCAACGCAGGCCGTCGGCATGGACACGGCCTTGGATATCGTCCAGGGGCTCCAACGGCTGCATAGGACCGGCCAGATCGCGGTTGGCGACTGCGAAAGCGCAGATTTCCGCACCGAGTGCTGCCTGCAACGCGGCGGCCTGGCGTCCATCGATGACGGCGGCCAGACTGCCGGCCCAGTAGATCGCGCCGGCGCGAAGCGCAAGGTCCTCCACCTCCTCTCCCGACGACAAAGCAATCGCCCGGTCTATCTCATCGGCTGGTTCGTTGGAGACGGCGCCGCTGAGGCCGTAACGATCGAGCAGAAGCTCCGACAATCGCTCCTGCAGGCGCTGCGACCGCAACATACGCTCGCAGGCAGCCTCGCCGATCGTGCCGTCAAAGCATTGCGCCAGCCGGGCCGCATCCGCATAGCCAGCGGGATTGGCCATGAATGCCTGCCATTCCGGGCTGGCAGTTTGCTTCGAGCCGGTCTGGATCATGTCTTCTTCACCGGCATGGCCGACGCGTCGAGCGCATAAACGCCGGGTCGTCGATACCACTGGACGTAAGCCAGGCGGGCAGCCAGCGCCAATAGTGCCGCCGTCATGCTGTAAAACAGCCACATCGCGGCGACGACGCTGTCGGGATGCAGCCAGAGGCCGAGGAACGTTGTGAAACCTGACTCGCCGGTTGGGTGCTCGGGAACTGCCGCGGTCACCGGAATGAGCGTGACGGATACATTGTCATAAGTCAGCCCGGCGATGCCTTTGGCCACCAGCATCTTGACCTGCGGGATCAGCTCATTCATCGGAACGGATGCGCGGTGCCGGATGAAGACGGAGGCGGACGATGGGACCAGCCGCTGTCTCAGCGGATCGTTTTCGGGCAGGACGAGATGAACGCGCGCAGAAAGCACGCCGTCGATGTCCGAAATCGTCTGCGACAGCTCCTGGCTCAGGCCATAAATCATCGTCGCACGCTCTTCGACCGGCGAGGATACAAGCCCGTCTCGCTTGAACACGTCGCCGAGCGTCTGGAATTCCTGTTTGGGCAACCCGCTTTCGTCGAGAATCGCCATGGCTTCGGCGAAACGGTCCTTCTGTACGAAAACCGTCATTTTGCCGTCCTTGCCCGCCTCGCGCTGGGCCGGGATGCCGTGACGCATCAGCGTGGCCACGATCTCGTTGGCCTGCCGCTGGTTGAGGTTGGAATACAACTCAACCGAGCACGCCTGGAGCACAAGCATGCTCACCACGACGAGCGCGACGCGGCACCGGACGCCGCATCGATTCAATAGCGTTGACCGCCGCGGCAAGGATATCGTGTGCACGAACACTCCGTAGGCTTACTGTTGCTTGATCAGCGTGCTGGTGGACGACGTAACGGCCGTTACGCTGCTCGTGACCACTTCGAGATTGGCGGCGGCCCACATCACCGAAATGGATCGTTCGAGCAGTTGCTCGGCATTTTTTGCGGTGGCGTTTTCGTCTTCCTTGCCTGTCGGGGCGGTCTTGCCGGCGCCATCCTGCATGGTGGCTGTTTCAGCATTCACAGAGGCATTTGCCTGGGGGGCATTTGCCTGGCCAAGCGCCTTCTGCACCTGCTGCATGGTCCCTTCCAGCGACTGAACCGCAGAACCGAACAATGCAGACGGATCCGTGAGCGCCCCGCCCCCAGCCTTCTCCACCTCGGCCAGATAGTCGAAGAGCTTGTGCTCGGCGACCGGCGCGGTCTTTTCCAGTTTGGAGGATTGTCCGGCCATTGCCGGATTGGCTTCCGAAGATGCCTGCGCCACCTGCTGGCCTGCCCGCGTGGCGACATCACCGCGCTCAGGCATAGTAACCTTCGCGGCATCATGTTTTTCCTGATTGGCACCCACCATCCGGTTACCCGGCTGCGTTGCCGTGCCGGTGGTGATTTGCTGCTGCGAAGCTATGCTGGTGGTCAAGTTTGCCAGTGTAGCTTCCAGGGCTCCAATCGGCGCGATTTGCATGAACCTGCCCTCCTGCTTGCTTAGTTCGATTTGCCGGAGGGGACATTCTGCGCCTCCGCCTGCCTTCCGCGGAAAACGCGGACCGGAACGACTTTGCCAGGATCCGGCTTGGTGCTCGGCGCCGCAGGAACCCCCAGTGTTTTCCTGACAAGTTCAACATAGGATGGTGGCCCCGATACCGAGACAACCTCGTCCTGCTTGGAAACCTTTGTCGGAAACCTCGGATCGATGACCCCCAGCCGCGAAAGCCGATCTTCCGCACTGGCAGCGGTATTGGCATCAAGCGGGATCATTTCCGTCCGGACTTCAGCTTCGGTCGCGACGTTCATGACGATGCCGTCGAAATGCCAGACCAACCCGTATCGATTGCAGATCTCTTGCAGAAACTCGCGGGCCGTTCCAACCGGCATGCCGGCGCTTAAACGTCCCTTTATGAGTTTGCTGACACGCATGGGCGCCTGCATGTTGCGGCCTAGCTCGACCAGCGCGTCGGCCACCGACTGATCGACGGTGATGTATCTGTACGGGCCGGCAGGCCAGCGCGGTTCGGCGGCGTTGGCCCGCGACGAGGCAAGACCGAACGCCAGGATCGTCGCAAGACCGCAGGCGACGAAAGCAGCCCTGGCTCCCGAGCACCGATCCGCATGGCAGCTATCGCGTCCCGTCAACATCGGTCCTATCGAAAAGGGACGCACGAGCGATGGCCCGCGTCGCTTGTTTCATGGTTTACCCGCCGATTCACTCTATCGTGCACACCGCAGAATTGGAAGTCCAATTGGATTGCGCATTAGCATTTGGTGCCAAATGTTGCGAACCGCCAGCAAAGCGATATGGTGCGCGCTGGAATCAGGTGATCGCCGGCTGAACGCCTGGATGCAGAAGGATCGTTCTTGGTGGCGGCAATCTTGATCCGGCATGCAAACTTGCCTGTTCCCGTCAAGGTTGCGGGACGCAAAGTCCGGGTCACCCCGCTTCTTATCCAGAGCCCGCGCCTTATCCGGAGATTGTGTGCATCAGTTCTGGTTGCCGCCATGGCGCCGGCGCAGGCCCAATCGAATAGCGGTTATGACCCACGAAGCTGGACTTACGATCCGGCAAGAAATGTGCTGGTCTCCCCTTCCGCTCCCGACCAGACTTCGGACGAAGAAATCCGGCCCGAGTGGTCACCAATTCCTAGGGAGATCGTGCATTTCAGCGAGGCTCAACCGAAGGGATCGATCGTCATCAACACCCCGGAGCGGCGGCTTTACTACATCTTGGGGGGCGGCAGGGCGCTGCGATATGCGGTAGGCGTTGGAAAGGAGGGATTGGAGTGGTCCGGCCGCGACACGATTTCAAGCAAAAAGAACTGGCCAGATTGGCGGCCGCCGGCCGAAATGCGATCCAGAGAAGCATCAAAAGGCCGCTTCCTGCCCGCGCATGTCGAGGGAGGACCGAACAATCCATTGGGCGCGCGCGCATTGTATATCGGCGACACGCTTTATCGCGTCCACGGCACCAACCAGCCATGGACCGTCGGACAGGCCAATTCCTCCGGTTGCATTCGCATGACCAACGAGGATGTTATCGATCTTTATGAACGAGTGAAGATCGGCAGCCAGATCATTGTGCGGCATTGATGGCCGTTCCCGAAAGCCGCAAATGAGTGATTCCCAATCGTGATACCTTTCAACATCAAGCAGCTCGAAACCTTTCTCCTGGTGGCGACCTTCGGAAGCTTTCGCAGGGCGGCGGAACGCCTGAACACCACACAGCCGGCGGTGTCCACCCGAATTGCTGGGCTGGAGGAAGCGCTTGGCGCCAAGCTGTTCGAGCGGCAGAGCAGCACGGTCAGGCTGACCGCCGAGGGACAGCGGCTCTTACCACCTGCCCAACGGGTTCTGCGGGTAGCGGAGCGGCTGCAACTGATGGCCAGCTCTCTTTCAGAGACTTCAGAGACGACGAGGGTGCTGCGGCTTGGGGTCGCCGAAACGATCGTGCACACTTGGCTGCCGGATTTCCTCACGGCGCTGAAGGCAAACTTTCCGCTTGTCGATACCGACATCGTCGTCGATGCGACGACGACCCTTCGCAACGAACTGATGTCACACCGGCTCGATCTTGCGGTACTGATGGGCCCTGTCCTGGAGTACAGCATCGAGAATATCGAGATGCCGTCCTTTCCGCTTGTCTGGGTCTGCTCGCCGCTGCTGGAATTGCCTCACCGGCGCAAGGTGACGCTGAACGACCTGATGCAGTTTCCAATCATCAGCTACGCGCGCACCACGCGACCCTATAGCGAACTCTACCGCAAGCTCACCGGCGAATTCGAAGAGACGCCGCGCATCTTTCCGGCCAATTCGCTGGCCGCTTCCATCACCATGACACTCAACGGAATCGGCATAGCCTCGCTGCCCGAGGGAGTCGTCCAGGACTATCTCGCAAGCGGAAAACTGCGCATCGTCGAATGCGAATGGCACCCGTCAGACCTGCAGTTTACCGCCTCCTACTCTTCCGAACCCTCCAATCCGATAGCGGAGCGGGCGGCAAAGCTGGCCGGCTGCGTTGCGCATGCCTATGCTGCGAGAACCGACAAGCTTAGGCCCGCGGTTTCTCAACCCAAGGTGGCCGGCAGGTAGATGCGGTCGCCTGAGAAGATCACATCCGGGCTCAGGATATGATCCATGTTGAGCACCACCGTCTCGGCCACATCCGCAGAATGGGTCCTGGCAATCAGGCGAATGCTGTCGCCGTTCTTGACCTCGACCCACTGGTAGCCGTCTTTCTCCAGCGTTGGATTGGTGCGGCCCGCAGGGTTGCTGCTGCCGTCGGCATGCGCCTCGACATGATCGCCGGAAACCCAGCCGCTATGCATTTCGCCATCCGGCCCGAAACCCTCGACCGGTATCCAGGCGTCTCCTGACTGGTCTGTCGAGGGTCCGGCGGTCTGCTCGACGAAAGTGCCGGGTTGCAGAACCGTCACCACGGTCGAATCCCCGTCAGGCTGGGTCCGCATGTTCAGGCCGTCATCGGCCAGCACGGCGAGCTGCGGGAAGTCCTGCGGCGGGGTTTGCGTCCCGGGATCAGGCTGCTCGGTCTGTTCGTCCGGCGGCGCGCCATCGACGCCGGAAGGATCGTTACCCGGCGCGGTCTGTTCGTCCGGAGGCGCGCCATCGACGCCGGAAGGTGTGTCGCCCGGCGCGGTCGGGTCGGTTGCCGGCGTCTTGCCGGTGTTGTTCCATGGCTGGTCGTCCAGCGCGTCCCAGGCAAACAGCAGCATGCCGACGCCGAAGGTCACGCCAAGCGCGATGCGATCGGCGATCCCCCACCGCGCGTCGGACTTTGCGCGGGCGTCGATCTGCTCTGCCGTCCTCGGCACGGCCCGGCGATTGAGCAGATCCGTGCGCGCGGCCGACACCCAGAACTCGGCGCTGCCGACGGTGAACAAGGCGCCCGCCGTCGCGGCCAGCGGCGAGTGCAGGTTCTGTGCCGTGTAGAGAAGGGAACCAAACACATAACCGGGACCGGCCAGATGCTCGGCCACGTTCCGCAACACCGGCCGTCCGGCGATCGACTGCAGCGCGGATTTCGTGCCGTAGACCACATTGCCCAGTGAGAAGGAGCCGTTCACCCAGACATTGTCGCCGCGCAGCAGCCCGGCGGCCGAGCCTGGAGACGAGAAGATGAACGACGCCCCGCTCGCGGCGTTGAGGGCGCGTCCCAGCGGCTTGTGATTTGCCGTGGCGTTCGGAAAGACCGACTGCGCGCTGAAGACGACGCCGCGCACGCCGAACGCAACGCCTGCAGCTGTCGCGGCCCAATGCGGTGGCAAGATCTGCCATACCGTGTAGGAGGAGCCGGCCATTGGACCGAAGGTCGCGATCAACTGTGCATTCTCATTGAAGCGGGCATGGCTCAACGCCTGGTCAACGGCCGCAGTCTGATCCGGCGTCATGGCCTTCTTGTGGGTCGCCCGATAAGTCGTCATCTGCAACACGGAAAGCGCATTCGTTTGCTCCGTCGACATCCAGGCAAACTGCTTGGGCGTGAACTTGCGCAACTGGCCGGGGCTCAATTCGCCAAGCTGCTTCGGCGTCAACGCCGATATCTGTTGTTTCGTCAGCGCCTCGATCTGATGAATGGTCAGAGCGCCAAGCTGCTCCCGCGTCAGTGCTGCGATGTGGCCTGGCGACATCTTTGCCATTGTCGCGGGATCGCGTGCCGCGACGAGACCTGGGTCCAGCGCCGCGAACTGGGTGGCGTTGAGATGGCCGAACTGGGCGGGCCGCATGGCGGCGACTTGTTCCGGCGTAAGGGCATTGCGCTGCTCATCACTGAGCTTGGCGATCTGGTCGGGCGTCAGCTTTCGCACCTGCTCGACGGTCAAGGCGGCGAGTTGCTCTTGCGAGAAGGCCGCGACCTGATCCGGCCGCAAGCCGGTGATCCGGCCAGGGGCAACAGCCTGCAATTTGCTTGGCCTGATCGCCTGGAGCTGTTCGCCACCCAGCGCCCGCAACTGCGTCGGCCGAAGCGCGGCAAGTTGATCGAACGTCAGCTGCCTGACCTGTTCGGGGCTGAGTGCTGCCACCTGCTCAGGCGCCAGCTTGGCGATGTGCTCCGGCTTGATGGCGTGCAATTGCGTGCCGGTCAATTCGGAAGTCTGATCGGCTGCAAGCGCCCTGACCTCCGGCCCGGTCGGCGCCCGCACGGGCGCGGCAAATCCCGGCTCCGCGGCGGAACTCACCGGAAGCTCAAGGCTGATGATCCTTCCGCTGGCAGGGTCAAAGACCACCCTGCCCCGGTCAGGCGCCGGCGGCCATGTCGCGGCCGGCGTTTCGGCAGCACTATTCTCTGTCGGCGGCGTTTCGCCAGTCACGGCCGGGGTTTCGTTGACGACCACCTCGACCACCGGCGGCGGCGCATCGGCCTGCGCTGGCGCATCCCAGAACTCGTCGGCCGGCCGCAAGATCACCTGCGGGCGTTTCTGCGTCGATCCGCCAGGCGCGACGGCATCCTCATTGCGCGTGAACTCACCGACGAAGTTGCCGTCCGGATCCATCATCCGCCAGCCATGGACCTCGCTCCATGGTATGCTGCCGTCGATTGCAGTCTCGTCGACGCGGGCCATCCTGTCGCCGATGGGCCGGCCCATCGCCTCGAACTCGGTCGGGACGTGGAGGCGCGGTCTGCTCGGACTGAGCGTATAGAGATAGGTATAGCCTTGCTGCCGTGCGGCCCGTGACTCTTCCGAGACGAAAGCCTTGGCGCCCGAGATCGACTGGCTGGTGCCGACGAAACGGCCATGGGTATTGCCGAGCACATAGTTGCTCAGGACGATGCCTTGCGGGTTGTCCACCCAGATTCCTGTCGGCGGCGGCGGCGAGAAGCCGCCTACGTCCCTGATCTCGCTCGGCGCGCGTGTATCGGCGCGGAAAACATAGGGGCCGACATTGCCGCGCAAGGGTCTTGCAGGGTCGCCGGCGCCGTCGACGGGCAGATTGCCGTCCTCGGGATGCCCAAGGCTGCCCGGCACATGGTCATCGGAAGCACCACGCGTCCATGGCAGGACATAGGGCTCTCCGGTTTCGGGATCCCGGAACAGGATATGCGATTTATGCATCAACTCCGGTTCGTCGCCGCGCGCGCTCGGCGCATCGGCCGGCGGCACATAGACATTCTCCGCGCTCTTGGGCGGCGTCCCGAGATACCTCACGGTGGCCGTTTCGCCATTCTCGTCGACGATCTGCAGCGTTTTTTCCGACCGCGCCGAGCCCAATGCCGGCTGGGTGCCATCCGACGGCCCCGAGCCCAGTGCCGGCGGGGTCGACGGCCCCGGGCCCAATGGCGGCGGGGTGCCATCCGGCGGTCCCGAGCCCAGCGCCGGCGGGGTCGGCGGCGAATTGTGCAGCACGTCCTGCTCGAGCAGCCGGTTGAGGTAATGCGCCTGCGTGGGCGTCAGCTCGCTGCGGGCCTGCTGGTCCAGCTGTTGCCGCAACGCTTTCCATGCTGGCCGGCTCATGCCGTCTGGTCGCCCGCCGGCGGAGGCGAGTTGGTCCGGATATGGCGCCACGCCCAGTTCCGGGAACACATCCGACACGCGCTGACCAGCGAACCTTAAATCGCCGTGCGGCGATGCCGCAACCTCGGTGAGATAGGCGTCGAGATGCTGCAGAACGTCCGGCGTCAGTTGCCCCCCCGAGGTGTCCAGCGCGGAGAAAACCTTTTGCGCGCCTTCGGACGATCCCGGATGGGCGCGGGCGGTACGGGCATGCGGGACAAGGTCCTTCCTCACCGAGCCGAGTTCCACCGTCGTTATCGGCCATTGGCTAAAGTTCAGGGCGAGACCGGCGCCGTGGTCCTTGCGGTCCAGGCGGTTGAGCGGCCCGGTGCCCGCCTCGCGCGGAACGCCCTCGAAGGCGGGGCTGCCGCGCCAGGGTTCCTTGCCGCCTCCGAAGGGCGCCATGACGTTGTAGTTGCGATAGAGGAGACGATCCTCGAAACCAGGCACCTTGCCTTCGGAGCTATAGTGGCTGGCGCCACCTCTCGCGGCCTCCTCCCAGAAAGAGGCTGCCCGTTGGCTGAGCGGGCCAGGCTCCCTGTGCGTATATCCCGGCCGGCCGCCTTCGCCGCCGAGATAGCGCAGCGTGCGATTGACGTAGGCCCCGCTCAGAGAGAAGCCAAAGATGGATACTGAAACGCCAGCGGCTTTTTCGTTCTGGAACGTGTTCTTCGACAGCATCGGCGCCGATGCGACCCACTGGGCGGAGGGAGCAGCCGCCTCGTCATAAGCGAAATTCGGCCGGTATCCGTTGACGAAAAGTTTCTGGCCCTTCGCGTCGTTGGGATGGACCGGGAGCAGGAAGCCGGTGCCGCCGTCCGGGCCGTTGTTCTTCAGGCTGAGTTCGCCATAGACCTGCCGGCTGGGCAGCGGCACTTTGAGGCCGATGCCGAGCATCGATCCGCCGAGAGTGATCGTGCGGCCATCGGGGCCGAGGATCCACCCGGCAGCCAGGAGGGCGCCGTTGGTCGCCATGTCGTTCAGCACGGGGCCGCCCAGGACATTGGCTTCGTGTTCCTGCAGGAACCAGGAAACGGTGGCGCGGTCGGACCGCCAGACCCCTTGTGCGTCGGTGAAGAATGTCGGGGCGCGCCAAGAACTCGCCTCGTCGGCACCCAGCAACCGCTCCAGCAGGACGGGCACCTCGCTGTTGATCTCGGTCCCGGCCCTGGGCTTGCTTGCGGGCAGCGCGTTCTCCAGCGCGTGCGCGAGCGACTGGACAGCGGGGTCCGCGGATTTCTGCTGGTTGGCGGCGTAACCGCGCATCTGTCGCCACAGATACGGTGTCCAGGTGTCGTGGCCGGACAGAACCTTCTCATTGTAGCGGCCCTCCGGCGAAAGCTTGCCGGCGGGTTTGAACGAAGAGCCCGGCTGAAGCTTCGGACCGTAGACCCACGTGCTGCCACGGTCGGCCTGCACGACCTGCATGAGCGCATCCTGCTGCGCGGCGGTCACCGCCTTGCCGGGCTTGGTGGCGCGCCCCTTGAAAAACGGCGAGGCGGCATTTGCCGCGGCGGCAAGGTCCGGGTCGGTGGAGCGTGACGCAGTTTTGAGGTAATCGCCGACGATGCCGCGGCCGGCGTCGGTCCAGCCGGCTTCTCCCGGCAGCGCCCCGGCGGTAAGGAACTGCTCGCCGCGCGACAGCCTGGCGTCGGACGACAGGCCGAGTTGGTCGATCACTTCTCCCGGCGACAGATGCGGCAGCTTGCCCTGTGCGCTGAACACCTGGAGGGTCGTCAGGCCGTTCATCGAAAGCTGGCCGGCCGGCTTGGAGCCGGTGAACGGGCTGTTGCGGTCGGCGTTGAGCATTTCGCCAAGCGCATGATGCTGAGCCGGCGTCATCTCCGTGCCGGACTGAGGCAGGCTCCTGCCGCCGAGCTGCACTCTGGTCATGGTCACCGCATCGCGGACGACAGGATCGCTGGAACGTTCGAGGGAATTGAGGTAGTCGCCGACGAGTTGCAGCTGCTCGGGCGTCCATGTCGGCGCGGGCGTCGCCGCATCGTCGGGAAGCGCCGGCAAGGTGGTGGCCAGGGTCTCGCCGAGCGCCGAGCGATGGCTGACTTCCGGATTCTTGGCAGGATCGAACGTATGGACTTCCCGTGCCGGGGTGTTGACCCTGTTCTGGCCGTTCGGCGTGGTTATCGATCCGCGCTTGGCGCGTTCGACGGTCTGGCCCGAACCCAGGTAGCCGGCATCCGTCGCATGCTCGCCCGGCGGGACGATGTCGCGGGTCATGCTCGCCTGCGGGCCGGCGACGACGACCTTGGCCGGCAGGTATTTGCCGCCGGCCTCGACATAGATGTCCTGTCCGGCGGTGACGCCGTCCTGCGCAACCGGCCGGTGATAGATGCTGTCGACCAGCTCGCCGAGCTTCGGATAGTCATAGCGGGGTTCGGTATTCGCGTAACGCGTGCCGATGCGCCGCAGGCCGGCCTTGGCGGCATTGAACGTCTGGCCGAAGCTGTACGGGTTTGACGAGAAACGATTGATGATCGGCGTGCCGTCGGGCCGAGCCGGGCTGGGGTGCCCGGTGTCCGTCACGGCCGGTGGCTCGGTGCGGGCATTCGGATCGGCCGTCCAGCGGCCGTCGGCGCCGAGATAAAGCACCGGCAAGGAAGGGTCGAGCTCGACAGCAGCCGGCACCGGCTCCGACGCGGCCGTGATCGCCTTGGGTTCGGGTATGGCGACAACCCTCTGCCCTTCCGGCAGGTTGAAATCGACGAGCATCTCGCCGGTATGGCGGTTGCCGAGAGTGTAGCGCATCAGCGGGCGGGTGCCTTCCGCCCCGCGTGTTTCCGTTTCCGACTGGAGCAGGACCTCGTCCGGGGTGGCCAGCACGGCCGGGTCGGAAGGGCGTGCGCCGTCGAGATAGCCCGTCTGCTGCGGATCCTTGCCGCTGGTGTAGACGTATTCCGCGGGATTGGGCCGCGGCATGCCGGTGAACGTCTTGGTCGCCGGGTCCCAGACGAGCCGGAAGCCGCTCTCGGCCGGGCGCGTCGTTCCGTCGCCGCGGACCGGCGGGACCACGATCGGATCGCCGTCGGCGGGGGGGCGCACATTCTGCTCGCGCGCTTCCTGGGCGCCTCGGTCGCTGACATTCTCGGGATGGTCGCGCTCGCCCGGGGCGCTCGGCCCTTCATCGTGGACGTTGACGACCGTCCCCTCGATCACCGGGTGGCTGGGATCGTGGAAGACCAGCTTGTCGGTCGGGCGATAGACGCCGTCGGTGCCTTGCTCATGCACGACCATCGGCCGCGACGATTGTCCGCCGCCTGATGGATCACCTTTGCCGCCCGTGGGTGGCGGCGGGTTCGGGCCGTCGGACTCGCCGGCCGGCAGCGCCCGTGGACCGGTTGGACGGTTAGCCCCTCCCGTGTTGTCAAAACCGTTCCGGGCACCGAAACCAGGCCCCTGCTGGCCGGACGTTTCGCCGACCACGTCGCCATCGATGATGATCTCATCTGGGTCCGGCATGACCTGTTCGCCGGTGGGCCTGTAGACACCGTCAGGGCCCATCTCGTAGACGGCCCGCGGTTGCGGCCCCGAATCCGGAAAAGTTCCGCTCCGAGTACCGCCCGTTCCAGGCATGTTGGACAACAGCGAGCGGCCGCCCAGGCCTGTGCCGACACTGCCGACGCCTATGCCCATGACTGCGTTCGCGAGCTCGAGCAGGGACATCTCGCCGCCATGCGCCGCCAGATCTTCCACCGATTTGCCGAGCAACGGAAGGCCGGTAACCACAGCGCCGGCATCGAGGCTCCACGCAGCGTTGGTCAGCTTGTTGCCGTTTTGCATAAATTCGGTGACCCTACCAGCATAAGAGGCCTCCTCTACGTTCACCTGGAATCGGCCGATGCCCCAGTTGGCATCCTTCATGCGGGTCATCCCGAAGCCGCCCGCGAAAGCCTGGGATCTGGACAAGCTGGTCTTTGCCAAGCCGAATGTGCGCAGGGCACCCGCGCCCACTGGCAGGAATGCAGTTACGCCGGTCGCGACATTCCAGGCCGACTGGCTGTCGAAGTCACCGCCCTGCAGGAGGTGATCACCCTCTTTGATCAGAGCTTTGCCGCCAAGGATTGATCCGGAGCCGATCGCGATGGGAATCGCCCATTGGCCGCCTGGCACGAACGAGACGATGGTGGAGACACCGGCGACGATGCCAAGGCCAATGTCGGTAGCCTTGTCCCAGAAACCCACCTTGCGCGCGTCGGCCACTTCCAGTTCGTCGAGCGAAAAACCATCCTCGCCGAGCGACATGTCGCCGCCCTTGGCCATGACCAGATTGCCCTTCTCGCTGAAGATGCGGTTCTCGTGCTGGAATTCGTCAAAGCTGCTGTAATATTTGCCCGAGCTGTCGACATAGCCGATTTCGTCGCCGCCGCTCTTGATCGCGAACAAAGCCGTCGTCGATTCCTTCCCGCCGTCGAGGGAGAAAACCGGCACGATCTTGACCTCGGCGTCGTCGCCGGCGCGGTCGGTGATTTCTTCAGTGACCTTTTGGACGTCTTCACTCGGCGCGTCGAGCCCGAGGGTCTGACCAACGGCAGTGCTGAGTTGGTCCGGCGTATATGTCTCGTATTCGCCGGTGAAGCCGGCCTCGTAGAGGTTCTCGAACTGGACCTGATATCCAGCCAGCGCCTGGTCCTTGTGTTCTTCAAAATACTCGTACTTGAGTTTCGCCTCATGCTCGGCGGAACCGTATTCGAGAAGCTTGGGGTGGCTTGCGGAAAAAGCGTACCAGTCGCGCCCAGCCACCATCGCCGGCCGCACGTTTTCTTCCCAGTCCTCCAATTGGTTCTTTTCGGTCTCCGCCTGGCCTCGATCGATTTCCGCGGCCGCAACTTCGGGGTGCACCCACAGCTTCTGGCCGTCCATCTCGATCTGGACCCACTTGCCGCTGTCGCCGATCGCGCCCGGCCCCTGCTCTTCGTAGGCCGCGGCAACTTCCGGCGCGACCCACAGGTCGCGGCCGTTCACCGTGATCTTCACCGCCGTCTCGCCCGGCTTGAGCGTGCCAGCGGGCGCCTCTACGGTTCCTGGCCCGTAGTCGGTGATCGCCTGGTCGCGTGCCGTCGTAGCATCGACGAGCGCCGTCTTCGCATCTCTCAGCCCGGCATCAAGCTGGTCGACCTGCACGCCGACAATCTTCGACTTGGCCGCGTCCAGCGCCGATTGCGATCCCATTCCGTTGGCTGTGCATACCGGCGCCGACGATATGTCTTGCGTCGAGGCCAGCATCTCCTGCCACTGCTTGTTGAGCGGATCGTTGCGGAAATCTTCCCTGATACCCTCGTCGTTGAGGTCGTATGTCAGGGCAGATTTATGTACGTTCGTGTCATCCCCGTTCTCGTCGGTGAAAGTGGCGTTCTCATAGACGGTAACGACATAGAGCTGACCGTTCTCCTCGACTATGTCCTGCGATTTTATCTTGCCAGTAAAGTCACCATGTCCATTGGTATACCCTTCCCAATCGAAATGGTGCGGGCTTCTTTCCTGCGCATGCGCAAGCAGTTGCTGCTTGAGAGGCTCCATGGTTACGGCAAGATCCGCCGCCTCTGCCTGTGCAACCCCATACTCCTGATATGCCTCGGCCAGGATCACCTGATTGGCCGCGGCCCCCTGGAGCGTTTGCAGACCTTCAAGCCGCTCTTCGATGGCCGTGTATTCTGGGCTTCCAGGCTTGGCATCGGTAAGCTTCAGCTCCAGCTCGGTCGAGCTGATCATTTGATCGATCGTGGCCCTGTTGCCGTTGGCGGTGTGTAGCGAAACGTTTGTAAAGAGCTCGGCGACCTCCGCGTGCGCGGCCTTTCCTTGCTGGTTGGTTTCCTCGGCACTGGGGCCATCCGGGCTGCTGACAGCCGTCTGGTTGGGATCGCTGAGCGTCGGCAGGTCTACCTGTTTGTCGATCGCTTCGAGAAGTGACGTCTGGCCCTGCTCGTATTCGGCCCGGGCAGTGCTGGCGCTTTCAAGCGCGTTGTTGGCGAGGGTCAACCGGCTTTGCGCATCTGCCAGGGTGCCCTTCGGCTCGGGCGGCTTCCACTCCAGTCCATAAGGCGCCAACGCCTCGTCGAGCGTCGACTCGGCACCCTCCATGGCGTTCTTGAATTCAGGGTCCAGCGCATAGACGTCGAGCTGTGCCGCGCTCTGCGCAGCCTTTGCTTCTGCCTCACCGAAGTTCGCAATCGCCACGTTCTCGGCTGCGATCGCCTTGGCCACCTCCGGGTCGAACCATTTCCAGCTCCCGTCGACCAGCAATGGCACCCACTTCCCGCCCGAAGGAGCCGTGGGTGATGGTGGGTTCCCGTAGGGACCAACCGACGTGGGGCCACCGTCGAGAGTCGCGCCGGTTGCGTCTTGTCCCCGACCATACAATTCCATTGCAGCGACCACGGCCTGCTGCTTTTCAAGCGCCTCCGTGGTCAGCTCTGGCGTCGCTCCGCCGAATATGCCGTCCAGCGTCGTCTTGAGTATCTGGTCTTCCTTGGCCTGTTCCGGGTCATTGCTGTTTGGGTTGATGTCCAGCAACAACTCGGCCAACGCTTCCTGCGCGGTGCCGGCCGCGATATCCGTGACGGCGCCGGTCGTATCGTTGGTCAGCGTGATCTTGCCGTCTGGCGACGTGGTCAGCGTGTAGCCGTTAAACGTCACATTGAGGGTGGTCTTGGTGGCACCCTCGATCACCACCGTCTCTCCCGGGTGAATAAGGTCGGGGTCGCGCGGAGAGGTGAACAGTTCCGGATTGCTCTCGGCGAGATCCTCCAGTGTCACACCATGCGCCTCGGCGATGTCGCTCAGATTGTCGCCTGGTTTGACTTCGTAGTCGATCGGCTCGCCATCCCCCAGCGTCTCGACGATGGTCTCGGTGCGTCGGCCGTCCTTGTCGAAGACGATCGACGTCTCGGTGTTGTTCCTGGGGTCGACGATGGTGGTGGTCTGTTCGCCGGTTTCGGTGTTGTGCTCGATGTGGGTGGTCACGCCGTTACCGTTGACCATGTCGGTCGTCTCGGTATTCCCCTCGGTGGTCGTCACCGAGCGCGAACCGTGATGGTAGTCGTTGTTGTAGGTGATCGTCTTGCCGGTAGTCGGATCGGTGACGACAATCTGCAGGGTCTCGCCTTCGTCGCCGCCCTGCGTCACCTCGAGGCCGGCGGCATTCAGTTCGGCGATCACCTGCTCGGGCGTAAGATCGCTCGCCTCGGCGATTTCTTCGAAGCTCTTGCCTTCGGCAAGCTGTTCCTGGATCGACGGCGCGTCAGAGCCGTCCGCTGCCTGCGAATGCGCCAGGATGGTCTCCTCGCCGTCCGGACCCGTGACCGTGGTTACCGGCAATGCGGGGCCGCCGGCGGGCGTCACCGTCTCCACGGTCGACCCATTCGGCAGGCTCTTGGTGACAGTGACGGAACCGTCTCCGTTGGTTTCGGTGGTTGTGGTTATACGGGTTTGGGGATTCGTCGTGCGTTCGGTGACTGAGCCGTCGCCGAGGTCGTCCACGAACGTGGTTGTGATCGCGCCTGTCTGCGCGTCGACACTGGTGGTTTCCTTGCGGCCGAGATCGTCACGGATCGGCGAGGATGTCGCCTGTCCGTTGGGACCCGTCACTTCGGTGTAATAGCCGCCGTGGTGATAATCCTGGTTTTCGGTGATCGTGCGGCCGCTGCCGCCGGTGATCACCACCGTACGGGTGTCGCCGTTGGCATGTTCATTCGCTATCGCCGTCATGTCGCCGGCATTCAGAGCCGCCACCACCTCCTCGGGAGACATGCCCTGCTCGTCGGCGATGTTGTCGATGCTTTTGCCGCTTTCGATCGCCTTGAGAATGTCCTGCGCCGTGGTGACTTCCGGTGAAACACCGCCGCCGTCGGGCTCACCACTGGTCAGCAGGAGGTTTGGCGTACCGCCGAAATTCTGCGTCGTGAAAAGCGCAGGCGCGGCGGTGGTGCCGCCGTTGCCGTTTGCTGCGGTGACTGCGGCAGGCGCCACCGGTCCTGGCTGCGCCGCCGGGGCAGTCGGCTGTGCCGTCGTCAGTTCCGCATTGACCTGCGTCAGCCGCTGGCGGGCGCCCGCGGCCGCGTCGGCCTCACCCATCTTGTTGGCGAGCCGGATTTCATTTTGCAATTTCGTGGCTTCCGCCTGCAGCCGCGTAGTCTGCTCGGCATTGGCCTTTGGATCGACCCTGGGCGGCGGCGGCTTGACGGTATTAATCGGGCGGATCATCAAACAACCTCCGGAGCCGGTCCAGTCCTGGTTCAGGCAGTCTGCCTGCCGTCAACGCCCCCGCGCCCGACAGTGGAAGCCCTGTGCCTACCGGGGCGGCTTCCAATAAATGCCGAAAGCAGCGAGTTGCTCTTCCGACTGTCTTACTCGTTCTGCAGCATTCACTTCAAACTGCGCGGCCGTCAGTGCCGCCAGAATCTCGACGGCGGCGAACGCCGGCGCCATGCTGCGGAAGAACGACTGCGAATTTGCCGTAACGATGATGGTCTCCCGCGCGATCCGGGCCAGCGGCGACACGCTGCTATCGGTGATTGCCACCACGCCGACACCCTGCCTGGCCGACTGGCGCGCCACGTCGATCGTCGTGCGTTCATAAGGCGACATGCCCACAGCAAGGAGGACGTCGTCCCGTCCCGCACCCTGCAAGGCATCCAGACCATGTCCGCCCATCTCGCCGACAAGCGTCACCTTGCGGTCACCGCCAGCCAGAAACGACATGATGTGAACGAAGTGGTTCGCAACCGGATAACCGGATCGCGAGCCGAGACCGAACAGATTGCGTGATCGTGCAAGGAGCTCGGCGGCGGCGACGAATTGCGAGGCATTGCCGTACTCACCCAGACTTGAAATCTGCGCCGCGAGCGTGTCGGCGACGACCCCTGCAGTCGAATATCCCGGATCGCCGTCGTCCTGCCCCATACCCTGTCGCGCCGGCTCACCGGCGCCTGTCTCACGCAGCGCGCGCGCATAAAGGCTGCGCATATCCTCGTAGCCTTCAAGGCCAAGCCATCGCGCCAAGCGCATCATCGTGCTGTGCGAAACGCCGGCCTGGTGCGCCTGCTCGCGCATCGACATCAGCGCGACATCCTTAGGATGATCCAGCACGAAACGCGCGGCGACCCGCAACTGCGGCGGCATATTCTCGAAGCGTTCGACCAACAGCTCCGCCAAAGGACCTTGTTCCATTCTAAAATACCCCATTCACCCCTATGGCAGATTACTCCCCGAATGGCGGCAATGCAACAGTTGGAACTGAAGTGGTCCATATATTCCAAGTGGACTTTCATTTTCGATCATGCTGCCTTAAGCTGCTTTCGCAACCTGCCGGATCGCATCGTCGTGATTCCGGGGTTTGTAACTTGAATGGTCCCTCAAGGAGACAATCATGGCGCCTACCCCTCCCGTTACATCCGGCTCTGCCGGGTCGCCGGAACAGAACCTGGACAAGATGATCAAGCATCAGGAACGCATGTTCAGCCTCGAGATCACAAAAGAGATCGCAAAATCCCAACATGACATGCTGATGAGCACCGCAAGGACGCTCGGCCAGTCGGCTGAAAAGGCCTAAGGGGATTCTCGAACCCTGCGCCGCCGCTAGCAACCGGCGGCGTACTTTGCACGGCAGGAATATTTCGACGCCGCTGTCAGGCTGCGTCTGAGTTGTCATCGGCGGGAGATGAAGTGGCATGACCGCTAATTCTATCGGCAAATATTGGGATGCAGCGCCCGCGCGCCGGCTCCGTTCGATTATCGCCCACGCCCCGGGATCCGGACATTCCATTGCGCTCAGCGTAACTCGTGGATTTCACGCGGGCGCCCAACTTAGTCTGGTCGAGCCTCTGTATACTGTCGGCTCCAGCACGGAGTCCGACATTGTCCTCAGGGATGCCGGCATCGCGCCGGTCCACGCAAGGTTGCGGCGCAAGGGCAGCCAAATTGAAATCGAAGCCGTCGGCGGCGACGTCACACTCGCCACGGGCGAGATCATCCATGAGGGCCAGGGCAGCCGCTGCAAGCTGCCGCTCACGATAGGTATCGGCGATGCCCATATCCGGCTGATCAACCCAGAACGCCCGCCGAATCGCTGGTCCGTTTCTGATCGCCCCCTCCTGGTTGCAGGCAGCGTTCTCTTTGCCGTGTTCGCTGTCTCCGTCGCTGCGAATGGGTTCTCTCTCGCCAAGCCCGACATTGGCAAAAACATATCCGCTCAAGACCGTGAACCGATCAGAGTGGCCTTTGCTGGCGAGGCCGGGCTGAACGATTCATCGCCAACGCAAATACCCAGTGCCGCCGAAGCGGAAAGCCAACTCAGGCTGCGCCTCGATCAATCTGGCATCAGCACATTGGCTGTTCAGCGATCACCTGGACGGCTCGTGGTCTCGGGTATGATCCCCAATGACAAGGATGGTGCCTGGACCGAAACGCAATCCTGGTTCGACCAGACGTTCGGCGCGCACATTCCCCTCGTCTCCAATGTTATGATCGGCAACGCCGAGCAGGCTCCGCGCCTGAGGCTGCAGGCGATCTGGTATGGCGAGCGGCCCTACGTCATCGCCGCCGACGGAGCACGCTATCATGAAGGTGCATTCACGAATGACGGCTGGACCATCAAGCACATTGGCGAGACGGAACTTCTCCTGACGAAGGGCGGCGCTACGGTCGCGCTGAAATATCCGTGAACCGCCGGCTTGAAGGGCCGCGATTCGATACGGCAAGAATGGACACGGCCGGCCGCGAGGTGCGGCAGGCGGAAGGTGTGCGCGGTCAGGCGATCAACCGGCGGCGGATGAATGGCGTCGACAAAGCCGCAAGCCGTGCTCAGGGGACGACATCGGCCGCTGGTACGGAAAAGCCACAAAACGCCGAATTCCAGCCCTCTCGAGGCACAAATAGCGAATCGCTCGATGAGGCACTCATCAATTTCGTCATGCCGGGTATTCCCGAGCCAGCCATCCTGCGTCGCTCCGTATCTATTCTCCAGCATTTTGTAACGCATCTGGTTCCCGGTCTTGAGGGTGGCGAGCAACTCAAGACACTTGCCAGAACGCTGATAGAGGATGAAATCGAGCGTCATCGCGATCTGCTTGCCCGGATACAGGAAGGAATCGAAACCTGACCGATCCGCGTGACACAGTGCATCTGCTGCATGTCCTGGGCTATCTCTACGGCTGTCACGGGCAGGCAAAGCGGGGCGCGGCATACCTGCTTATCGCCGCACAGCTGTCGCCGGGAAATGCCGGCGTCCTGCGGACACTGGCGCATCTGCTCATACTCGATGGCGAAGCGGACAAAGCGCTTGCCACAATTGCCAGGCTGGAGACGCTGGAGGGAATGGACCACCCGACGCTAGCGCTGCTGAAGAGCCGCGCGTTGCTTGTGGCCGGCCGCAGGGCCGAGGCGCACAATGCCTTGCGAAGCTTCCTATCGCATCGAGCCACCGAATGACGGTGTCGGAGCGACTTCTGCACTTCCTTGCCAAGCTGTCCCGCCGCAGCGATCTGGTCATTGCCGTCCTGATGCTCGTCGCAGTGGTGATGATGCTCATCCCCTTGCCGACCTTCCTCGTCGACATTCTCATCACTGCCAATATCGCCGTCAGCGTGCTTATCCTGCTGGCTTCGTTTTACGTTTCTCATCCGCTCCAGTTCTCGTCGCTGCCATCGGTCATCCTCATCGCTACCCTGTTTCGGCTGGCGATCACGATCACGACCACGCGACTGATCCTGCTTCAGGCCGACGCAGGCGAGATCGTTTCCGCCTTCGGTACTTTCGTCGTCGGCGGCAGTATTGCGGTGGGCCTCGTCGTCTTCCTGATCATCACCGTCGCGCAGTTCATCGTGGTTGCGCGGGGTGCGGAACGCGTTGCCGAGGTTGCCGCGCGCTTCACCCTTGATGCGCTTCCGGGCAAGCAGATGAGCATCGATGCGGAGTTGCGCAACGGAGACATCGACCAGGCGGAGGCACGCCGTCTGCGCCAGCAGCTTGAGCGCGAGAGCCAGCTGTTCGGCGCGATGGACGGCGCCATGAAATTCGTCAAAGGCGACGTCATAGCCGGCATTATCATCATTCTGGTCAATCTGATTGGTGGTTTCGCGATCGGAACGCTGCAGCACGATATGTCGCTGGGAGACGCCGCCGCGACCTACTCGCTGCTCACCGTGGGTGACGGGCTGGTCGCGCAGATACCGGCGCTGCTCGTCGCTGTGGCCGCCGGCACGATGGTGACGCGCGTCGGCAGCGCCGACGGCACGAGCGATCTAGGCAGGCAAATAACCAGCCAGCTGCTGCGGGACTCCCGCGCGCTCGCGCTCGCGGCAGTTATCATGGTCGGCCTTGCCATAGTGCCGGGGTTTCCGTCCATTGTATTCCTGATCCTTGGCTTCTGCTTCGGCGCGGGCGCCTATGCAATCAATCGCCGCACCGCCCGGGAGTCCGAGATCAAAGACATCGGCCAGGCAGGCATGGCCGAACAACCGGGAAGTCCGGCGCTTTCAGCAAACCCCATCGGAACACTGCCTTCTTCGTACCGCATCGTCGTACGCTTCGGAACCGAACTCGGACGCTCAATCCCGGAACCCGAATTCGCCGCGCTCGCCGACGGCGTGCGCCGCGAACTCTTCGGTGATCTCGGTGTCGACGTTCCCGCTATCGGCCTGCAGGTCGACGAGAAGCTTTCAGCGAGGAGCATGCGCATCGATCTGGAGGGGGCACCGATCCTGGATGCTGAAATCCCCGCCGACCGTGTTCTTGTCGAAGCCGACCCAACGCATCTCGATCTGCTCGATGTGACTTACGAAAAGGGTTCTTCGATTGCCGGTCAGCGCAAATTCATGTGGGTCGATGATCGCCATATTTCGGCATTGAAGGAAGCCGGCTTCGTCTTCTCCACACCGGCGCATACAGCGGCCAAATGGACCGGAAATGCACTTCGGCTCTATGCCGGCCATTTCGTCGGGATCCAGGAGACCCGCAGGCTCCTGTCGGACATGGAGCCGGACTATGCGGATCTGGTCAGACAGGCGCAGGAGATCGTGCCGCTGCAGAAAATCGCTGAGGTGCTTCGGCGACTCGTCGGCGAAAACGTGCCGATCCGCAACCTGCGCCTGATCCTCGAAGCGCTGATCGAATGGGGTCAACGCGAACAGGACGTCGTCCTGCTTACGGAATGCATCCGCACGTCCTTGAAACGCCAGATCAGCTTCCGCTTCGCTGGCCGCAGCAACATCATAGCAGCCTATGTTCTGCAGCGCTCGGCCGAGGATATCCTGCGAAACGCGGTGCAAAGCACATCGACCGGCACGTTCCTGAACCTTTCGGATGACGCTGCGCAGGCTTTGGTCACCGAAATCGAACGCGCCTTGTCGCAGCACGCCACCGATGTCTCACCGATCGTCCTTGCGGCGATGGATGTACGCCGTCACATGCGAAGCCTGCTCACGCACAATGCCATTGAACTCCCGGTTCTGTCCTTCCAGGAACTCGCACAGGAATTCAACGTCCAGCCATTGGCCACGATAGCCGGGGGCTCGGGCATAGCGCGCAATGCCTCGCAGTCGCTGCCATCGGCTGCGGCGAAAGCCGGACAAGAGGCAGCCTCATGACGCCGGCCGGACGGATAGGGACAGTTGGGGGAACTACATGCTCAAGAGGGGAACGGCATGACAATCCACGATACCGCAGCAGGCGTTCGATCCGCCAGTTTCGCCGGGCGGATGCGCTGGCTCGCTATCGCGACGGTTGGCGTCTTGCTGGCGTTTTTGTTCACACTTACCGACACGATGGCACAGGACATGTCGCCATTGCCGAGCAAGCCAACGGTCGACCTGCCGGTCGGGCAAGGACGCCTGCTGCGCTTCAATGAACCCGTCGAATCCGTCCTGATCGCGGACACCACGATCGCGGACCTTCAGGTGGTGTCGCCGGGAATGGTCTATGTCTTCGGCCTAAAGCCCGGCCTGACCAACCTCATTGCAATCACAGCCGATGAGCGGGTCGAGGCAACGGCCCAGTTCCGCGTCACCCCCGATGTCACGCCTGCCAACGAAGCGAAAGACGCAATGCAGCCGAACTCGGCGACAAATCTCTCCATTTTCGGAACCCGCATTGTTGCGACCGGCGAGGCACGAGGCGTCGAAGAGGCAACGGATGTCGACAACATCGCCCGTACGTTCTCGCCGCCGGATCAGCCGCCGCTGAACGACATGACCGTGCAGGGGTCGCAGCAGGTCAACATCCGGGTCCGCTTCGCCGAAGTCTCACGCACTGAACTGCAGTCGTACGGCGTCGATTGGTCTGTCGGGTACAGGAGCGGCGGTTTCGAATTCAACATGTTCCAGGACAATGGTGTGCCCTCCGACACCGGTAATTTCGGTTTGAACATGGACCAGACGCATGGCATCAACTTCGACATTCTCATCGAAGCGCTGCAACGCAACGGCATCGTCAAGATACTGGCCGAACCGAACCTGACGGCGATGACCGGTCAGACCGCAAGCTTTCTTGCCGGCGGCGAAATTCCGGTTCCGATTCCGCAAGGAACTGACGTCGTGACCGTTCAATACAAGCCCTTCGGCGTTTCCCTTGGGTTCACCCCTACGCTGATCGGCCGCAATCGTATTGCGCTCCATGTCCAGCCGGAAGTCAGTTCCTTGTCGGAAGCAGGCTCAGTAAGCGCCAATGGCTTCGCCATGCCGAGTTTCGTCGTGCGCAGGGCCGACACCACGGTCGAAGTGGCGAGCGGCCAGACCTTTGCGATCGCCGGTCTTTTCCAGCAGCGGACCTCGCGTAATCTGGAAAAGTTTCCGGTTCTCGGCGATGTGCCGGTCCTTGGCCCGCTTTTCCAGTCACAGCGTTTCCAGCGCGAAGAGACGGAACTGGTGATCCTGATCACGCCTTATCTGGTCGAGCCGGTGCGCGACAGTCTCGCCACGCCGCTCGATCGTCCGGCAGCCAAGCGGCACAGGAAGCGCGCCAATGACGCATCGGCGACGGGCCTGATCATCAAGTAGTGGGGAACGGAACATGACATTTCGCATCGCTTTGTGCTGTGTTCTTCCAGTGCTGCTTCTGGCCGGCTGCGCGAACCCGCAACAGCCGCAGGACTATTCTCCCGGCTACAGCTATGTTTCAACCGACACCGGCGGCTCAGAGAAGGGCGTCAGCGGCTCCGTCCTTGCTCCCAATGCATGTCTGAGCGAACCGGCCGATGACGACCGTTCTGCCGCTGCGACCGATCTGACGATCGTCTCCGGCGTCGGCTCCCACCTGCCGTCCGGTTGCGCCAACGCCTACAACCTTCAACGCATGGCCGAAAGCCAGCGTGACCTCGTCGAGGGCCGGCGCATGGGGGCGGCGGCGGCCGCACCGACTGCAAATGCCGCCCGGCGCTACCTCAATGGCGAAGAGGCTCCCATGGGTGGAGCCAATAGCGGGCCGCTGACGCCGCAAACAACGCTCCCGGTCGAGTGAGCCGATGCGGCCTTGCCCGCGGTGCACTACTTTATCCGGTTGTTTTGGCGTCGGGCTCGACCCAAATCGGCTTCGCGCGTTCCGGTTCGCTGCGCTAGCCGAGGATAGAGCCGAGCGCTTTCGCCCTGGCCTGTGTGCTGCCCTTCGACCGGATGGTTCTGGCACGCGCAAGCAAGGTATTCACCTCCTTGGTCGTCAGGCCGATCGGCGGCGAGGCCCTGACCTGATCGGCCTGGCCAAGAAGTCCGTAGACCACCACGACGTTGCGCTTGTGATGCAACTGCGCATTGGGTGCGGCGGAGATCTTCTGGACCAGCGGGAGTGCTGTGGTGGAATTGCCTTCGAGCGCCGCGGCCAACGCCATGTTGCTCTCGACGTCGAGATCCCCCGGCGCAAGTTTCAACGCCTGAGCAAAAGTGGTCTGCGCCTCCCCCGTCTGACCGGCGAATGTCTGCGCCACGCCCAACCGATTATAGGCGCTGCTTGTATTGACCAGCGGCGCGGCCTGCGCGAGCGCGCGCATGCCGGCATCGATATCGCCCGTTTCCATCATCGCCGAGCCAAGCCCGAGCATTGCCCCTCCGTCATTGGGCGCTTTTGCGAGCGCGGCCTGATAGGCTCTGGCCGCCTCGGCGGGATAGCCGGCTCGCATATAGGCCTCGCCCGCCTTGACGAAGGCGCTCGGCTTGGCATCCGGCATCGCTGCCGCGCGCTGGTAGAGCGCGATTGCGGTGCCACTGTCTCCCTGCGCATGTATATCGTCCGCAAGCTTGATCAGACGCTCCGATTGCGACGACGGGCCTTGCGCCTTTGCCTGCTCGGCGTCGGTTTTGGTCGTCTGACAACCGGCCGCCGCCAGCATGGCGACGACGGGCAAGAACACGACGTGCAGCCGCATATCCACCTCTCCGTATTCAAGCCCGCCGCACCTTACACACGGCCTTGGCCGACTGGAACCACAACAGTGCGATAAGATTGCAACATGGCCGAAGAAGCTGAGGAAAAGAAACTACCGGCGTCCGACAAGAAGCTTCGCGACGCTCGCCGGAAAGGCCAGGTTTCGCAAAGCCGCGACCTGGGCTCCGGCTTCACGCTTTTCGCAGCGCTTGGCTATCTTTATTTTGCCTGGCCGATGCTCGTCGAGCACCTTTCGGAACTCGTGCAGACCGTGACCGCCCCGGGCGATTCGTTCGTTGAAGTCAGCCTGCTGGCCATCCGCCATTCGTTGTCATTGCTGATGCTTGCCACATTACCGCTCGTCGGAATCGTTGTCGTTCTCGCCGTGGCCTTCGGCATGCTGGGAACGTTCGGGCCGGTCTTCTCGTTTGAGCCGCTCAAGCCGCAATTCGATCACATAAACCCGGCGAAGGGTCTTCAGAAGATCTTGTCGTTGCGCAACGTCATCGAGTTCACCAAAGGCCTGGCCAAGGTGGTGTTGCTGGCCGGCCTCTTCGCATTCCTTTTGATCGCATGGCTGCAGCCGCTCTTCGATGCTCCGGGATGCGCTCCGTCATGCCTGGAGCCGATCATCAAGGCGGTGCTGACACCGCTTGGGATTGCCGCCGCCCTGGCCTTTGTCGTCATCGGCGTGATCGATGTTCCTATTCAGCGCTGGCTGTTCCTGCGCGACATGCGCATGACGACAACTGAATACAAGCGCGAACACAAGGACCTCGAAGGCGATCCGTTGATTCGGCATGAACAGCAGCGACAGCGGCGTGAGGCCGTGATGCAACCTGCGAAGCTGGGCGTGAAAAACGCGGTCATCGTCTTCGTGGCTGGTGACCGCGCAGTGGCATTGCGTTACGTCAAGGGTGAAACGCCGGTGCCGACGGTCGTCGGCAAGGGCCAGGGCCGAGCGGCTGACGAGATGACGGCTCAAGCACGCCAGGCAGGTATTCCCGTGATCGAGGATGCGGCAGTCGCCGGCCCACTCTTCGAAAATACGAACACCGGAGCTTACATCGGTCAGGAGATGTTCTCACCGGTCGTACGCCATCTTGTCCGGCTCGGGCTCACTTGAGCCATGCGCGAACCGACCTTGCCGCAATGCCTGAGCAGGGCGGCAAGGTCAGCAGCGGTCTATTTGGCTGGTCCCAAAAGGACGTCGAGATCGACCGCGTCCGCCATCGCCTTGTATCCAGCGTCGTTGGGATGGAGGTTATCGCCGCAGTCGTAGTCGTCGCGCAGGTATCCAGGCTTGGCCGGGTCTTCCATCACCTTGTCGAAGTCGATCACGCCATCGAAGCCACCGCCGGTGCGGATCCATTCGTTCACAGCGACGCGTATCTTTTCCTTCTCGGGTGTGTAGTAACCCTCGGTAGGAAGCCCTTTGAAGGTGTCGGCGAAAGGAGTCAACGTCGCGCCGACAATGCGTACGCCATGGGCATGCGCGCGGTCGATGAGCTGTTTGTATCCGGTGATAATCTCTTCGGCGGTCGGTTCCTTGTCGTCCGGCGTGATTGCATTTTCGCCGGGCCAGCCGATATCGTTGATGCCCATCATTACGACGACGGTCGAGACTTTGGGATGGCTCAGGATGTCAGAATCGAAACGTGCCAGAGCATTGACACCCATACCGTCGGTCAACACCCGATTGCCCGAAAAGGCTTCGTTAACCACCGCGACCTTGCGGTTGGCCTCCTGCAATCGCTTGGCGATATGGTCTGGCCAGCGGTTATTGGCGTCGGGGGTCGAGCAATTTCCATCCGTGATGGAATCCCCGAAAAACACGATCGCCTGGGATTCCGGTGTGGCGTCGACCCATATATCGCTCAGAAAAAGGCGCGATTTGAGCGTGCTGTCAGCCTTGAACGCCGCGTCGTTTGTGAAATTGCCCGGGCCGGAGATGTAGGCGGTCTGCACACCATCCCAATGCACCGACGAGAGCGCCGTCTTCTTCGGCAGGAAGATGCTGACCGAGATTTCGGAAAGCGCTTCTGCCGGGAGGGCGACGGGGTCGCTGAGGATCGGGGCTCCCGGCGGAATGACCACAGAACTCTTGCCGCCCCAGGTGATGGGCTTCAGCGTCGCCTGATCGACGTCGCCGTCCTTGCCTGCTATTGCTACGCTGCCGGCGCCGATGGTCAGCGGCTTGTCGCCAAAGGCATTCGACAGCACGACCCGGACGCTATTGCCGCCAACGCTGATGCGGGCGACCTGGCGGACGGTCTGATTCTCCAGCACCTCCGGCACTCCGAAAGGCGCAGGAAGATCATCCGACCAGCGCGGAGCAGGCGTGGCAGCCCAAGTGGTGATCCAGTCTCCCGTTTCCGCGCCTTGTGCCGAAAAACCTGCGATGGCGGAACCGGCCGCCACAGCTGCACATATCAGGATAGTCTGACGTCGACGCCGTTTCCTCTCTGCTGCGGCAGAAAGCACTGATGAAACCTTATCCGTAAAAGCAAAAGGCCTGTTGAGCCGCATTTTTATCTCCTCCTCGAGACATGCTGGTAATGCCGCCGCCGGCCTTATTATGACGGGCTGCCTAGGGAATGAAATTCAACTTCCGTGGCAATTTTGGACCAGCGTCAGGGGCAAGGATTGCGAGCGTGGAAACTGTGCTGCCTTATGGTCAAAACTCGCGTGCTGAAACGTCCGCTGCGCCCTCGCTGGATTCACTGGCGGACATCGATTCTGGGCCCCAATGTCTGGGCCATGAGCCGCCGCACAACCTTGCCGTCTGCGACATCGAGGCAGACGGTATCGACCAGGTATCGATACGCCACGATGTCGCGAGGCTCCAACGCCTCAAAAGCGCGGTACAGGAACGGCATGGAATAATGATGGTGGGGATAGAGGTTGTAATCAACCGGAATAGCCGAGTTCGCCAAGTCCGCGGCGCGATTGTGCTGGCCAAGAATAAACGGCGCCGGGCGGGTCGCATCGTAGTCAGGCGGCGTGATTGGCAGTTCGACTGGATAGGCGCACTCTTTGGTAAGCTTCATGACCTCATAGTTGGACGAGGCAACTTCCGAAGACTTTGGCTTCACCTGCCTTATCCCGATCTGGCCCCAAGCTGAGGTCGGAACGTGGCCGGATTCATGACGATATTCCTGATAGCCGAAGTGACGGCCATAGAGCAGATAGGAGGCGTCGCGGAAAAAGCTCGGTGCGACCCGCACCCAGTCACCTTCTTTCGTCAGCGCCTCGAAATGTGCTTGCCGGATTTGCCTTGAATCGTACCAGCCGAGCCGCGCGTTATAAAAGACCGCGTGACCGAATATGGTGACAACAATCCCGGTTACGACGGCACTTGTAGAAAACGATTTTTCCTTCATTCTCGTCAGAGCCGCAACGATCAGACCGTTCAAGATGATCCAGTGCAGAAAAAGAGCGCCGCTCAGAAGGAATATCCCGATATGCATGAGATCGAAGAACGCGGTCAGGCCGATGAGCCATCGCCGGCGCAAAAACGCGAGAAAGCATAGAAGCTGCGCAGCAAGGATAACTACATTCATTGGAATCTGGACCGCCCTGACTGCTTCATAAGCAAGAGCGAGCAGGGATTCGGAAAAGCCCAACGGGGCCGCGCCTAACCCGTACCCAGCCAGCATGATGGAACTGGTCGGGTTCTCCAGGATCCAGCTCATCGGCCCTCCGTCAAGCGTGACCTTCGCCATCCCGGACATGAAGTAGTTGCCAAAATGGGCGCCGATCCCGGCAAGCAGCAGTATGCCGGCAGCTTGGGCCGCGAAATCCCTGGTTCCGAGTTCGTTGAGGCTGGGCAGGTTCCTGGTGAAGAGCTTCAGCCGGCTCAAACTCTGCAGCAGGCTAAGGGCCAACAGGCCACAGGCCAGGAAGAGACCGGTCTCAATCAACGGCGCATAGTCGTTGCGGCCCAGTTCCTCAGCACCGGAAACTGCCCGTGTGACATCCTTGTGGAAGGCGAAATAGATCATCGGGAAAATGGCGAAGGATGGCCGCAGGATCGAAAAACAGGCCGCCGCTAGCGCGATCAGGCGAGAATAGATGAGTACATTGCCCAACGCGTCGGCGCGAGCTGCGTCGGCGATGCCGAGTTCGTCTCCAAGCCCGAAGCTGAAGAGGCCCAGCGTTATCGCCAGGCCGACGACGATAATTCGCGCAGCCCGCGCCTCGGCGGGATAGCGCACGAATGCAAAAAGGCAGCAAAGTAGAGCCAATCCGATGGCGCTTACCGTGGCGAGGGCAGGATCGTGCCACGCCACGCGGGATGCTGCCTTCTCGTACAACAGGATCGGAACGACCCCGCACAGGAACGGGAAAAAAAGAAAGGCTGCAAGGACATAACGCTCAACGGGTGAACGCTCGATGCCGACTGACGGCCAACGCCGGGCGCTGCCCGCTCCGATGCTCATACCATGCTTCTCCCGTCTTCCGGAATTTTCGCCTCACCTATTCGGATTTCGGTGCTCACCTTTCCGGTGACGGGATGAGCCCTCACGCGGCCGCACATTGCGGTCGGGATATTGCTGCACTGCAACAGGATGCGTACTACAACCTAAACGCACAGGCAACGACGAAAGTTCAAGATGCCCTGGCTCAATGCGCGCGCGCAATTCCACCAATTATCGATAAATGCCCGCGTTAATTTGCCGATCTCTCCTAATTTGGGTCCAATAACAGCAACAGGGATCGTCCAGCCCGCATCCGTGCCCGGTGTCGCGCCAGGGTATTGCAGGCTCAAAAAAATGTTGCACAACTACCCAAAGTAGTGGCAAATATTATGTTGCAGTGCCCAAGAGTGCGATGCAACATTTGAATTTGTCTCGCTGACCTGCAGGAAACCGATCGAATCGGCGTCAGGTGCAGGTATCAGTGGCTGCAGAGGCCATAAACAATGGTACTCGATATCCGAGGCAAACAGGTCGCCGACGAGCATTATGATATCGTCGTGATCGGCGCTGGCTTCGATTCAGCGTTTTTCCTGCAGCAGCTCGTCGGACGGAGGAAAGCTCGCGTTCCCGTCATCGAATGGGGGCGCCACCACACGCATGATTGGCAGCTCGAACGCGGCGCAAACAGCAATATCCGAGACGAGGACACCTACTCCGGCAGACCGTGGAATTACACGATCGGCCTGGTCGGCGGAACCAACTGCGGGTTCGGGCAGGCGCCGCCATTCCATACTAACGACTTCAGGCTGAAAGGCCTCTGCGGCATCGGTCTCGACCGGCCGATCAGCTATGACGATCTCGAGCCTTTCTGCTGCGCGGCCTAGGCGGTGATGCCCGCGAGAAGCCTTGCCAGGTGGAGAAAATACTATGACGGTGTTCTATGATAGCAGCCGTCCAGACGCTTTCGCCGGCGGTGCCGGTTCGGACGCAGTCACTTACGGCGCTTCGTCCAGTGGAGTCATCGCCGATTTGGCTTCCGGTCATGCTTACAAGTTGCTGTCGATACTGCCGCTGGGCGATTCCATTACATATGGAGTGATCGCGAGCTCTTCCGATACCGAAAGCGGCGGATATCGGAAGTTTATGCTGGAACAGTTGGGCGCACTCAATGTGAAGATCGACTTCGTCGGTTCCTCGTCCAACGGCCCCGCCACCATGGGCGATCGGGATCACGAAGGCCATCGCAACTGGACGCTCAATCAACTGAACGACATCGACAACGATGTTGTGGCAGCTACGAAACCCGACGCCGTGCTGCTGATCGCCGGAACAAATGACAGCTCGACCGATAGCGTGCCAACGATGTTGCAGGATCTGCGCACGCTTTTGCTCAGCCTGACCTCCAGCGATCCCGCCTTGACCGTCTTCGTCGGATCCTTGCCTCCCGTTCGCGTCGGCCAACAGTCACAAGCGCGTGCAGACCGTGTCGATGCCTACAACGATGCAATGCCCGGCCTGATCTCTGAACTGGCCGCCCAAGGGCATAAGGTCATCTTTGTCGACATGCGTGATCTGACGCCAGATGACATCACAGCACCGCCGCTTGACAGCGGACTGCATCCGACTGCCGATGGCTATGCGAAAATCGCCGCGCACTGGATAGATGCCCTGGAACAACACTTCGGTCTGGACGGGACCGGCATCGGAAGCGACCGCGATACCTTCACCAGCATTGAAAATCTTACAGGGTCTTCCTTTGCCGACCAAGTCGGCGGAAGCGAGGGAGCCAACGTGCTGGATGGGCTGGCAGGCGATGATTTGCTGGAGGGCCGCGGCGGCTCCGACCAGCTCATCGGCGGGATCGGCGCCGACACGCTTGTCGGCGGCACGGGTAACGACGTCTACTACGTCGATAACGCCGGTGACAAAACCATCGAGGCGATCAATGGCGGCATTGACGAGACGCATGCCTATACAAACTGGACCCTGGCCGACAACGTCGAAAACCTCTTCCTGAGGTCGGCTGCCAATCTGGCGGGAAAAGGCAACGGGCTCGCCAACACCATGGTGGGCAACGGCGCAGCGAACACGCTCGAAGGCCTCGGCGGCGCAGATCGGCTGGACGGCCGAGGCGGGTCGGACCGGCTCGTCGGTGGTCTTGGCACCGATATCCTCACCGGTGGAACGGGAAACGACAGCTTCGTCTTCGCCGCCGGCCATGGCCACGACACCGTCACCGACTTCGACCTTTCCGGCGACGATCTCCTGGAGATTTCAGGATACCAAAACTACAGCGAGCTCCGGCAGGTCGGGAGCGACACGCTGGTCGTCTTCTCCGACAGTGACACTGTTCTCCTGAAAGGCGTAACCAGCGCCTCCTTGAGCAGTTCGGATTTCGTCTGGATCGATCCACTCGATGAGCCGCCGCCGGGGTCAATCGTGGGGGACGACGGCAACAATACGCTTACCGGCGGCTCCGGTGCGGACGTCATTTATGGAATGGACGGCAGCGACATCTTGAACGGAAAAGCGGGCGCCGACACGCATGTCGGCGGCGCGGGTGATGACGTCTACTATGTCGACAACGCCGGTGACAAAACCATCGAAGAGACCAATGGCGGCTTCGACGAGACGCACGCCTATCTAAACTGGACCCTGGCCGACAACGTCGAAAACCTCTTCCTGAGGTCGGCTGCCAATCTGGCGGGAAAAGGCAACGGGCTCGCCAACACCATGGTGGGCAACGGCGCAGCGAACACGCTCGAAGGCCTCGGCGGCGCAGATCGGCTGGACGGCCGAGGCGGGTCGGACCGGCTCGTCGGTGGTCTTGGCACCGATATCCTCACCGGTGGAACGGGAAACGACAGCTTCGTCTTCGCCGCCGGCCATGGCCACGACACCGTCACCGACTTCGACCTTTCCGGCGACGATCTCCTGGAGATTTCAGGATACCAAAACTACAGCGAGCTCCGGCAGGTCGGGAGCGACACGCTGGTCGTCTTCTCCGCCAGTGACATGCTTTCACTAAACGGTGTCCTCGTTGCAAGTATCTCGAACAGCGATTTTCTCTTCGTGTAGAGCGGCATCTCGCTACGCGATGTCAAAAGACAGTCGCTGACGTGCGGTCTCTTCGCGCAATTGCCGTTCGTCGTTGCCTCGACCCTCTTTTGCTTTATTTGCCCGTTTCGGTCTCGATCACGACAAGGCGGTCGGTACCGGACTCCGCACCCCATACCTCGCCGGAGCGCCCGTTGAGCTGGCGCACGTTGGCGTTGTCGCGGTCGGACGGGAACCTCGCGAAGGTCTGCGTTTCCGGGTCGAAGCGGACGATGGCGTTCGCGCTGAAATCGGTGAGCCAGACCTTGTCGCGCTCATCGACATAGACGGCATAGGCCTGTGGCTCGTCTCCGGGCAGCTTCCAGCTGCGCCAATCATTCGCTGCCGGATCGAAGACGCTGACCTGGCCGGCATTCCATTCGCTGACCCAGATGCGGCCTTTGGAATCCGACCAGACGCGGCGGGCGCCCTGATCCGCGGTCGGCGGGTTGATCGGGGAAGCCTCGCTGGTCGAAAGATCGATCCTGGCGATATGGTTGCCGGCGAGCGAGGCGTAGTAGACCTCACCGGACGGCGTGGTCGTAATCCCGTAGGGGCCACGACCGCGCGGGGCGTTCCAAACGTCGACCTTGCCGCTCGCCGGATCGAGCCTGCCGTAAATGCCCTCCTGCCCAGTGAACCAGAGCCTCCCGTCCTTGTCGAAGGAACCGGTATTGAGGTTCGCGTAGCCGTGCCCTTCGGGGAGCGGAAAGGCCTTCACCGCTTCCGTCTCAGGATGGACGCGCACGATGGCGTTGAGGCCGCTGTCGGTCACCCAGGCGGCGCCGTCGGGACCAACGATCACCCCGTGCGGCGCCGAGCCGTCGCCAAGGGTGATGTGCTTGACCGCGCCTGTATCAGGATCGAGCCGCCCAAGCGCGCCTTGTCCCTGGGCGGTGTACCATACGGACCCATCCGGCGCCGGAGCGACATCGTGCGGGCCGGCGCCCTCCGGAACGGGATAATAGCGGACCTCCTCCGGGGCGGCACGCGAGGCCACCGAGCAGAGCAGCGCGGCGAACAGCGCCGACGCAATCGTACGAAACATGGCGAACTCCTCACATCGCGAGTTTCAATTTGCACAGCGAGCGGTCCACGATCCTTTTCGCGCCGCTGCGGCGGCCGAGCCGCAGATGCCGAGCTCGCCGTGCCGCTTGCTGATCAAAGTCAGGAGCTAGTGTAGCCCCTGCCCTCGCCCAGGCCTGCAAACCCAGAATCGTCGATAGGCGGTAGCGTCGTGGGAAAACGTGGATGCGACGACGGATCGCGGCCAAAACCAGACCTGGCATGCGGAAAGCGTCAGCTTTGCCGCAAAAGTGAACGCGCCAACTCTTGCCATTCCTCTTCAAGCGTCAAGGTCGACGGCGCGGCGTCGCAGCGACGATACCAATATTCCGCATTCGACTGATCGCCTTCCTTGCGATGCAGGTAGGCATGCACGCGCATACCCGCCGTATCGTCGCGCACCTGTGCGCGCTCGTGCGCCTTATCCCAATCGCCCTTCGCATCCCACCACAGCGCCTCCAGGGCAGGACTCAAGCCGGCGGGCGGCTGTGATTTCGCGATCGAATCTCTGAAGGCTTGCAGATCCATTCTTCCCCCGACGTGAGGTAATTGGGCGGAGCCGATGATAGTGTAGTCCCGGATTCTCCAACAGCAAAGTCGCGCCGAGCACAGCAAAGAGGCGGTGCCCTGGTGCCATCGTCCAATCTCGGGCGCAGTCGACGCAGTCTGCACGGCAGTGAGCGGTGTCTTGTTACCTACGAAGGCGCACATGTCCGGTGCGGCGACCTACGACGCCGGCGTAAAGACTCTACCGAGCGATCCGAGCACGACCGGCACCACTTCCGGTTCATTATCTTCCCGGAGCATGGCGTGGAGATGCCCGAGCACACGGGAAAGGCATCATTGAACGATCAAACGCGAGTAGCCAAGAGCAACAGACTCTAATGCGGTGCGATTGAGAATTGTCAGCGAGCCGTGGTCGTATTGGGTCAGATCCCGCCGTTCCCATTCTCTCAGGCAACGATTCACTTTCGCTCGAGACGCCGGGATCATTGCCGCGAGGTCGGTCTGCGAAATGTGGATGCTCAGAGCTCCATTCACGGTAGCCGTGCTGTGCGGGGTCTCAGTCAATCGCAAGAGCGTGCTCGCCAATCGAATGGATAGGGCATTGGACGCACTGTGGATCACTCGCTCTTGGGCGTCGTGCGTTGCTTGGCATAAATACGGGATCACCTTCAGTGCGAGATCTGGGTGCTTGTCGAAGACACTAGCCATGAAAGCCGCTTCGATTTGGAGCAAGTCGCTGTCCACGACTGACGCAGCGTTCATGTTACTGTGTCGCGCGATGAACAATCTAGTCAAGTCGAAAGTGTCACCGGGACCGAGATCGGAAAAGATGAATTCTCGGCCGTCTGAGAGGGGAACACTAAGACGAACTTTTCCGTGAATTATGTAGTAAATATAACGCGGTATGTCCCCAAGGTGAGTTAAGACTTTATTCTTTGGAACCCTCCTTAGGATGGCTGCTTTCGCCATTTCACTAAGAGTATCTTGCCCAAATTGCCGAAATAAGCGTATTTTGTTCAGCTGTTTGACCCGAACTTCAGCGCCATTTTCTGCCATGGCTCCCTCTCCCTCCCTGATAGGGTAAGCGCCCCGGTCCCCTCAAGCGTTGCCTTGACCACCTCTTTGAACGAACGACCTCCAGTCCGTTCTCGCGCAAACGCGTCAAGGCAGAAAATATTAACACATTAGGATACGATAAAATAGCGACTCGTCTGTGCCCGGGGTAACAGCGGCATGTCTCTGAGACATTTAAATCAAATCTAACCGACTGGAAGCCGTTGGGATAACCCCCCTCCTTATGGGATGGCCGTCTGCCATGAGCCAAGAAGGAGAAGGGATGCAACAGGATTCGGGGGTCGTCTCTATGCGGCATGCACCAACCGAGGCGTCGCGTGCGCTCTGGAAGCGAAGCGTAGAGCCGCTACGGCTTCCTGTGGGAGCAGTTTGCGTGTTTCTCGCAACTGCTGATTTCCTCCTTGGACAGACAATATTTCTTGCGTCAATTGAGCTCTACCATAGGGCCTTCGGCGTGAGGCCGCCAGATATCTGGGATTCGATCTGCCTAAGTGTTACCGCCGGTCTGTTGCTGGTCGCATTCATGACCGCCAGGGGCGCCTACACGGTTAGTGGCATCCTGGACGATCACTGCAGGATCAAAACACTCTTCAGCGGCTGGCTGTTTGTTTTCTTTTCAATTCTCTGGCTCGCCTTTCTCACGAAGACGACGTCGACGTTCTCGCGCGGCTCCTTGACGCTGGCGTTTGCGGTCGGATTCCCAATCCTGCTGCCTGGCCACGCGGTTCTAGCGCGTGGGCTGAAACGGCTTCTGGCGGCTGAGAAACTCGTGTTGCGCACAGTTTATCTGTTTTACTCTGGCGTTCCTGGAAAGGAACAGGGGATAATTGCCAAGCTTGGGCAACAGGGTATCGCGGTTTGTGGTGTTTCGAACATCGATAACCATGATGACACGATCGCAGCACGATCGGTGCATGCCGCCGTCGCAGCTGCACAGGCTGGGTTCCGTAGTGGCTCGTATGGGGCAGTTTATCTCTTTTGCTCTTGGGACCAGCGGAAGTTGATCGAACGCATCCTGGAGGAAATGTCCCGCCTCCCGCTGCCGATCTATCTTTTCGCCGACGCCTACATAGATAGAATTCTGGCTGGAAGCCCGCTGCACACCGGCTGGCAGCAAGCCTTCGAAGTCCAGCGTATGCCTTTGAGGCCCGCCGAACGCCTGCTCAAGCGGTTGTTCGACATTGCTGTTGCATCCCTGCTCCTGCTGTTCCTGTGTCCGTTGATGGCCTTGGTCGCATGTGCCATAGCGCTCGAGAACGGTCGCCCTGTGGTGTTCCGGCAGATGCGACGAGGTTTTGGTGGTAAGCCGTTCAATATTTACAAATTCCGATCTATGACGGTGCAGGAGAACGGTACACAAATTCGCCAGGCTCAGCGTAATGATGCGCGGGTTACCCGACTTGGCCGAATATTGCGCCGGTCAAACATCGACGAACTGCCGCAATTATTCAACGTGCTTCGGGGGGAAATGTCCCTGGTTGGGCCCCGACCTCACGCCATCGCTCACGACGATACCTATAGTGTGATCATTGCGAGCTATGCTTATCGTCATCATGTAAAACCCGGTTTGACAGGCTGGGCTCAGATCAATGGCTTTCGAGGGGAAACGAAGGAACTCTGGAGGATGGAAAAACGCGTTGAGCACGACCTCTGGTATATAAAATCCTGGAGCATGCTTCTCGACATTAAGATAATTTGGAAAACTGCTCTACTGATCTTTTCGGATCGTAATGTCTATTGATGTATATAGCAGCTTCTCAGGAAGCTAAATGGATATATGTAGTCCATCTTCCGACCGATTGAACGGATAATTTTGATTCTGATGCTTCGGGCGATCCCGCCGCCAGCGAGTACATCGAGCCTCACAATCGGGTTCGCGCCGGTTCAGTCGCCGGACAGTGGCGCATCTCGCAGGCTAAAGTTAGCACAAATGCGAAAATCAACGCGACGCGGGGAGATGGTCGGAGCAACGCATGACGGAACCTCAGCAAAAAGCCGGGGGCAGTCAGTCGGATCTTGCCATTCAACGGTTCAGGACGGACCACGGGCTCATTTGCGGCGAACGGAAAGCAGGCTTGCTTGGCGACGCAGCCGCCTTCAACAAGAGAAATTGTGCAGTCCTATGAGCTTCCGCTCGACGGCATCCGGCTCTTGATTTCCGCTAGAATGTTGGTTGCGCGTGCGATGCGGCTGTACCTGGCCAGAAAGTCTGCCTTCGCCTGCTGACCAATCTGATCCCGAAGCGCCTTGTTTTCGCGCAGGCGCTGAAGGGCTTTGACCCAGTCGGTTGGGTTGTCTGGCGACACCAGAACGCTGTTGACGCTATCCCTCAAAACTTCTCGTATAACTGACAGGTCGGAGGACACTATGGGTTTGCCATGCGCCATATATTCGAAGAGCTTGAGCGGCGACATTCCCTCAGCGATATTTCGACCGCCGCCCTGGCCCTCTACATCTCTAAGATAGGGCGCGAGTACAACGTCCATTTCGGCCAAGTAGGCAGATGTCGCGGCGTGAGGAACGTAGCCGTGAAACACTGTGTTCGGGCATTTGGCCAGCTTCGATGTCCAATACTCTATATCGCCTGGTGTTCCCCCGACGATGTGAAAAGTCGCCCAGCCGCATCGAGGCGCAATAGCGCTTATTATCTCCATGCCTTTTCCCTTATACAGATGTCCGACATAACCAACCTTGAACGTGCCGCTGAGGCTGCATGGCTCGACGTTCGGCGGAACGGGATCCGCGCCATTGGGCGCGATGAGAAATTTTCCCGCATGTTGAGGAAAGAGGCGGATGCTGTCGTCCCGCAGACGTTGCGACGTGACGACCAGCATACGGAATGCCTCTAGGCCTATCAGTTTGGCAATGCGCTGACGCTGACGTCTGCTCAAACTGCCAATCGGGTCGTGAAGCTCAAAAACGGTCGTGAACCCGAAAAGTCCGGCAGAAACAAGCGCAACAGTAGCCGAGCGTGTAAAGACGACATGCGGCCGCAGCCAGAGCGCAGCAAGAAGCGCCAACACAGCAAAAAAAAGCTCCCGGCCGGGCACAGGCCAAAAGGGTACAGGGAGAACGCGGAATGGGAACTCGGTACCGAATCCGTATTCGCGCGCGATCTTCTCATAATGATCCCGTGTATTCATGGAGGCGCGTGGAAGCGCTAGTAGGACCTCCGCTCCGGCAACCCGAAATGCATGGCACATCTTTGCGACTTGTACCGCATTGGCGGCCGGCGCCGGGACGTGCGCAGAATGTATATAGAGAAGCCGCATCCACAAGCCTATCTTTCACGCGTCGCGGCTGTCTGGTTCTTCGCCTCTGAGCCGCAAGTTCGGAGACCACGGGCTGGGCAGACGCACCCAAGTCGAACGACAAAAGCGCCCTCCGCCCCGGTGGCTCCATGGGTTGCGATAGTACCACTCTCCGGTTGCCTTACCAAAAATCGAGCGTCGCCCTTTTCGCGAACTGAGGGCAGGCCCGGCGACAGCACACGCCGCCCTTCACGGACAGGTTCTGACCACAGCCGTCATCAAAGCCCCAGCCAGCCAGCAATAATGTTGCGCTGTATTTCAGAAGTTCCGGAATAGAGTTTGCTGCCGATGGCATCACGCACGGCACGTTCGACGTCGAATTCGCTCAAGAAACCATAGCCGCCGAAGACCTGGACGACATCGAGCGTGGTGCGAACTAGCGATTCGCTCACAAAGAGCTTCGAAACGGCGGCGTCCAGGGATACGGACTGGGAGCGCTCAAGGCCCCACGCCGCCTTGTAGACGAGCAGTCGGGCCGCCTCCATCTGCATCTTCATGTCGGCAATCTTATGGGCGACCGCCTGGTGCTTGGAGATGGCCTGGCCGGACTGACGTCGGGTGCGCGTATAGGCCACTGCCTTTTCCAGAAGCCGCTCCATGGTGCCTATATGACTGGCGAATAGGCACGCCCGCTCCCAGTCCATGCTATGAGCGAACAGCCTGGAGCCGCCGCCCACTCCACCGAGAACAGCGTCCTTCGAAACAAATACGTCCTCGAAGACAAGTTCCCCGATCGGAGACGTCCGCAGTCCCATTTTTTCGAACTTTTGCGCGACCCGATAGCCGGGCAGCGCGCGGTCCACGAGGAAGCTCGTGATGCCGCCGAAATACCCCTTGGCGCGGTCAGTGACAGCAAAGACGACGGCAACATCTGCCACCGGCCCGTTGCTCACGAAGGTCTTCGTGCCGTTGATTAGAAAGCCGTCGCCATGAGGCTCCGCCCTGGTTTGCATCGCAAATGCATCGGAGCCCGACTCCGGTTCGCTCATCGCATTGGCTGCGATCAAAGTGCCATCACAGAGCCCCGGAAGATATCGATTCTTCTGGTCTTCAGTGCCGAACTTCCAAATCGGCACCACGCAGGCCAGAAGGTGGGCGCAGATCGAGAAGACCAAGCCGGAATCCTCGCAGCCGTAACCAAGCGCATCGATCGCAATGGCCGTGGACAGGGAATCGAGACCGGATCCCCCGTAGGCCTCGGGGACTGGCAGGCCGGTCAGGCCCATCTGCGCGCAAGCCCCCCACAACTCGCGTTGGAATACTTGGTCTCGGTCGCGCTGCCTGACATCTTTATTGAGCTTATCTTGCGCGAAGCGAAGGATCTGGCCACGCAGGATACGCTGCTCCTCGTTCAGCGCGAAATCCACTACTCCATCCTCATCAGATGCTGGTAGTCGATTTTATCTGTCGATGTCTTAGGAAGTAACTGCTGATGCGAGAACCAGTCCGGGGCCATGTAGGCCGGCAAGTTGTGGGCGCAGAACCGCTTCAGCTCGATGAGCGACAGCGCATGGCCGTCGCGCGAGGCATAGAACACCTTTATGGAGACGCCCGACTCCTCCGAGCGAGCGATCGCCGCCACCTCGGAGATCGCTGGATGGCGATAGAGCGCCGTCTCGATCTCGCCGAGTTCGATCCGATATCCCCGTTTCTTCACCATCCGGTCGCGTCGACCGCAGAAGGTGTAGACTCCGCCATCGCCTTCGATCACTACATCGCCGGTACGGTACCAGCGACCGCTTGAATCGACATGAAAAGCGGCGCTTGTTCGCTCAGGCATGTTCCAATAGCCCAGCATCACGGGAGCACCGCTGATTGCGAGCTCGCCTTCCTGGCCTCGCGGCACGTTGCGACCATTCGCATCAATCACGCGAGCCTTAACATGCGAGCAGGCGCGCCCGATCGGAAACGGCGCCGAGCGGTCTTCGGCGATCGTCTGCGGGATTTCGTAGTAGGTACAGACGTTAGTTTCGGTTGGGCCATAGAGATTCAGGTAACGTGCGCGTGGGACCACAGCCTTTAGCCTCCGCAGATGCTTGACCGGAAAAACCTCGCCGGCAAATAGAATGAACCGAAGAGCGTGGTCGTCGCGAGCATCAAGGCCGCCGTGCTCGACCAGAAGCGTGAGTACGGAGGGCGTGGAATACCAGACGGTCAACCGCCGCTCGGCGATGACCGACGCCATCCGGGTCGGATTCTTGCCGAGCTCCTCACCGATGAGGAATACGGTCGCGCCGTGCTTCAGCGGTACGAAGATGTCGAGGATAGACAGGTCGAAGTGGAAAGGCGCATGGGAGGAGAAGCGGTCATTCTCGTCAGGGGCGAGGATCTCGGAGCACCAATCCACGTAGCTCGAGCCATTACGATGCGTCAGCATCACGCCCTTCGGCTGGCCGGTCGAGCCCGAAGTGTAAAGCACGTAAGCGAGGTTGTCCGGCGCCGGCCGCGCCGATTCGTCCCCCACCGCCAAGCTGCCGGCCTCTACGCGAGCCAGGTACGTCGCGAGCGGCGAGGGACCGTCGGACCAGTCGAGCGGTAAGAGACAAGGTTCCGCAGCCAAGCGCGCCAACTCACAGCGCAAAGTTTCGGCTCGGGAAGCCTCCACGAAAATCGCGCGCACGCCGCAGTCGTTAAATATGAACGCGTTACGCGCAGGCGGTGCCAGAGAGTCGACGGGCACATAGGCCGCGCCCACCTTTAAGATGCCGAACAGAACAGCGAGCGAGGCGATCGATTTTGGAAGGCAAATGCCGACGCGGTCCGCCGGCCGGACGCCGATCCGACGCAGATGGTCGCGGACTTGGTCCGACAGCGCGTCGAGCTCGCCGTAGGTGATCTGCCGCCCAGAGCTCGCCTCGACTGCGGCGCACGTCTGGGGATACCGCCTCGCGCTCTGTTCCAGATACTCGTGTAAGGCAGCGACCGTCATGGCGAGCTCTATGTGGACGCCTGCTTCGACTGGACGAAATTGGCAATTTGGGCGATGGAGTTCAGGTTCTCCGGCACGAGTTCGTCGGGGGCGATTTCGATACCGCAGGATTTTTCCAGGTAGGCAACGAGCTTAAGCGTCGCCAACGAGTCGAGAATGCCGTCAGTTATCAGCTCCGTTGAATCCGTCAGATTCTCCGGCCTTTCGCCAGGCAGGAACTCCTTCAATATGAAATCCCTGGTCATCGTCCTGATCTGGATCGCGTTCATTGTTCCTCCTTTGGCGGAGCAACCGCAAGGTTCAGGGGAATTAGATCCCGGTGTTGCCGCAGCACCTCGTAAAGCTTGTCGGCGACGAGCCGATGGCCGGCGGCGTTTGGGTGTTTGTCCCAAGGCGCCACAACAAGGGTCCGCCAGTCATACCCGTCATACACATCGGAAAGATCGAGAACGTTGAATCCAATCTCGGCAGCGAGGCGCCTCTCCAGCTCGGGACTGGTCCTCTCGTCTGGCCTAGGAAGATAGATCCAAAAGACCCGGACATCTTCTCGCTTCGCGGTTTCGATGATTCGAGAATAGATCGCACGCAGAAGTCTCTCTTCGTAGGGCTTGAGCTTTCTTGTAAGCACCTCGGGGTCGGCCCTGTCATCTGTCCCGCTCTCGCGTACGATGTCGCGCACGAAATCGTAGCGATATGCAGAGCCATTCTGGATTGCTTTCGACAGCTTCTGTAGCATTCGCGGAACAAGCCCGCTGTTCTCAAAGTAAAAAATGTAATTTGGTTGGAATGAAAGCACCCGATCCTCGATGATGGCCAGTATGTCCAGACTAGAATACCCCCCCACGGCGAAGTTCAGCACCTCGTAATCTCGATACCCGCTGTCGGCCGCCTGCTCATTCAGCCGCCGCTCCAACACGCCCTCGAAAGTCTCGTCATCCGCGACACCCGCGCCGAAGACGTGCGAAGAGCCGACGATTGCAATTCGTAAAGTGTCGGGAGAGGGAAGCTTTTCGTAGTCCTGATCTCGCATGCCCCAGCGATTGATGTGGACCCGGGCTCCCTTGAAGTCTGCTTCGGAAAGTGGACGCAGATAGGTCGTGGGAAGGGCACCCGTGAATTCACTCAGCGGCGTTTTGTCTAAATCCTCCCATCCTTCGTGTCGTTGTTGGCCGTAGACAATCCACAGTTCTGGGTTAAATGCGCCGACATTGACGAGGTTCTCGTAGTAGCCGCGCTCCAGGTTCGCGTTGTCGCGGCTATTGAGGTTGGGCATTCTAATGTCGGCCATTGCGGTACCGACCGACTCGCCGAGGCGATCGCGAACCCCGGGGAGCGAGATGCAAACCGCTACCAACCCGCAGACACCGACCAACGCAACCGACCGCTGGAAACTGAACTGGCGGTCGGCGGCGCCACGCGCGAGCGCAGCGGCAGGAATGCCAATGACAGCTGCCACCGCGACCAGTACGAGGGCGGGCGTCATTTTGCCAGGGACTTCCACGCCCACCGTGTCAAAGACCGAGAACCATTGCGGGACCGAGCTCGCGCTCCAAAATGACCAAAGGAGCGAGATGACGACGAATACGCCAATGGTCCGGCCCGCAGTTTGCAGCGCACCGTTCCAGCTGAGTGCCCCGCCACGCAGGCGCCGCGTGCGACCGTGCCGCATTTCATAGTGGGCGTTGATCGTCACAAGCACGGCCAGGATCATCCAGAAGAGGAAGTCGTTCCAGGTGAATACCCAGGTGCCACGCAACCAGAACCACTGATAATTGTGCAGCAGCCAAGTCGCGAGGAACGCCAGGAGGGTCGCGCTGACGAGCGCTACGCTCTCTCCCCAGCGTCGAAAACGAAAATAAAGGGGATAGTATACAATTTTCATTATGAAGTCCTTCCAGTATATATTTATTCGACGCCAGAAATCTGTGAAGCTTGAGGAAAGAAAGTACAGATTGTGGGTTTCTGGAAGGTTGAATCCAAATAAATGCAGAATCCCGGTAATTATGTGAAAAGTTCCTGAAACCTTCAAATAAAGTAAAAATGGCCATAAGATGAATTGCAAAAGCTCAATCTGATTCTTTACGTCCGCAGCATCGATCACAAACCGCTGGTACACGAGACGGTAGCATATTAAATGGATAGCGCCGCGAAACATCCACTGAACACCCGTTTGATAGATATAATGCCGGTCAGCATTGTAGTAGCTGCTACGGAAAGTTCTAAAATCTACGACCGGAAAGAGCGGGAAGCACACATTCGGCAACATGAAAAAATACGCGAGCCGTTCCGAAACCGTCGCCATCCTCTGTTCACGCCGCATTTCGTACGCATAGACGATCAGACGGAACATGAACATGGAAGCGAGCACGGGCCAGACGGCGCGCGTCCACGGGGTCGCAATCCAGTCCATTCGTGCGGCGGCGAGCCCGCAGCCGGCGCCAACCAGCGCCAGCACTCTCCATCCAAAAGCGATGGGTAGGTGGACAATTCCGATCAGTACGAGCCCAATGGCGACGATCCAGGCGGCATCGATGAGGCCCTCAAATCTCCAGCCGTGCCAGTTGGGCCCAAGGTTCGCGAAGACTGCGGCGATAGCCGCGAACGAGAGCAGCACGAAAAACGGCAGCCGGTAACGCTGTGGCAGGAAGTAGTGCACGCACCAGCCGGCGAGGGCAACGAGCAGGACGCGGAGAAGCGCATTAGTCTCGAGCCTGAGGAGATAGACCAGCGCAATGAAGAGGGCCAGTTCGCCGGCTATGGCGAACCAAGCCAGGATGCTTCTCGGTTCAGTCTCCGTTGACTCCGTCGAACCCGCCGACCAGGGAAGGGACAATGTCTTGATCGAATGCACGTCCCGCACCTCAACCGGCTGCCGGCGCATATCGACAATAAGCGACTTTGGGGCACGCGAAAGTTCCGCGAGCTGCTGGTGAAGGGCTCTCTGCCATGGCTCTTGTCCCCCTGATAGTTAAACTGCCCGGTCCCTTAAAGCGTTGCCTTGACTACTTCTTTCAACGGGTCCGATTCGCGCGTTAAGGCAGAAGTATTAGCACATAACATATCACAGAATAATCGCTCCGCTGTGCCCGGGGTAACAGCGACACGTCTCTGAGACGTTTAAATCCAACAAGATAAATCTGATCTGACCGACTGGAAGCCGTTGGGATAACCCCTCCTATGGACGGCACGTGCCACGACCCAAAAGGACAAGAGGTATCCCAGGATTCGGGGTTCGTCTCCATACGGCACCCACCGAGGTGTGGCATGTCACCCCAATGCAGTAGCACCGATATCGGGACGCATGAGACCGAAAGCGCGGCTCGGCGTGGGAACGCAGCCACCGGATGGATTCGGCGCGATCGGTGCGGCGATATGAAAGCACAGGATGCGGAAGGCAAGATTGACTTGGGGCATCGACTGCGTATCGCCCATGTCATTACCCGTCTCATCAATGGCGGTGCTGATGAGAATACCGTCTATTCCTGCAATTGGGCCGCGCAAGGGGGGCATGAAGTTGTCCTGCTATATGGCGAGACGGTCCAGCCGGAAATCATAGCTAAAGTGGACCCGCGGGTGGAACTCATTGGCGTCCCGGGCCTGACTCGGTCCATTTCGCCCGTCTCCGACATACGGGCATTGTTGGCGCTCACCCGGAGATTCCGCACCTTGAATGCCGACATCGTGCATACGCACACCAGCAAGGCAGGCATTCTCGGGCGGCTCGCCGCATGGGCGGCGGGAGTTCCAGCGATCGTTCATGGCGTGCATATCGTGCCTTTTGTCAATGTCGGCGTCGCCGAGCGGTTTGCTTATCTCGCCTTGGAAAAGCTGGCAGCGCCAGTCACCAGTGCGTTCATCAGCGTGAGCGAGGGCATCCGCGACTTATGCTTGAGCGCAGGAGTGGGACATCCAGACAACCATTATGTCGTCCGTTCCGGATTCGATCTCGATCGTTTTCGCAACGCCGGTCCGCCCGACGATTGGCGCGATTTGTTGCGCTTGACGCCGGGCGCGCCGCGCCCGCCTGTGCTCTTGATGATCGCGGCATTCGAGTCACGCAAGCGACACGCGGAATTTCTGGACGTTTTCAAGAAAGTCGCCGTCCGCTTACCCGACGCGGTGCTTGTGCTCGCGGGCGACGGGCCGCTTCACTCGATCGTCGAATCGCGCGCCAAGTGGCTTGGGCTCGAGCGCCAAGTGGTCTTTACCGGTTATCGGGACGACCCCGAGCGGCTGATCGCACTCGCGGATCTCTGCCTGCTCTGTTCCATGCGGGAGGGGTTGCCCCGCGTGGTCATGCAATATCTCGCCGGCGGCAAGCCATGCGTCGCTTGCGATCTGCCAGGTCTTCGCGAAGTGCTCCGCCCTGGTATCAACGGTGTGATTACACCCGCGGACGATTTGGCAGCCATGGCCGACGCCATTGCCGCCGTCCTGGAGGATCGTGAAAGACTGGCTTGCCTCGCCCAAGGTGCCGCGGCGACGGATCTTTCGAACTGGGACGTCAAGCTGATGGGCAAGCGGATCGATGCCATTTACCGCGAGGCTCTTGACCAGCATCGGGCAAGCAGGGGAGTGTCAACAAGGCCTCCTGTCCGAAATGTGGCGCTTCCGCGATGAACGGGTGTGACCTATGCGTTTGACAGTGATCGGGCAGGTTGTCGGATTGGTTAGCGATGCATGCTTTACCGATTTCGGGTGCGTCGATCTGGACGATAAGAGGATCGATGCGCTGAAAGGTGGTGAGATGCCAAAAAAGTCATCTTCTCTTGCACATGGGACGGGGGGTGGCCGCCAGTGGCTCCAGGAACGCTATCGGCGGATTGATATGATAGTAACAGAAATTGTTTCTGCTCATCCGATGAAGCCCCCCCAAGCCGAAGCTCTTCCGAGCTTACGTGTTCTGCTCGTGCTCCCAACCTATTTTCCTGAGTCATATGGCGGCGGCGAACAACAGGCGCGGCGATTTGCTCGGGTGCTGGTTGAAAGCGGCGTTTCCGCGACCATTTTGGCGCCCAGACTGTCGCACTCGACGCCGAAACGGTCCGCCATCGACGGAGTGCCTATCCATCGCCTTCGTTTGCGCGCGGCGCCGAATTTAGGCGGACGGCATATGCTGTCGTTCCTGTCGTGGTGTGTCCAGGTTGTGATCTGGATGCTGCGCCGTCGCGACGAATTCGACGTCGTACATATCATCCATGCCCGGCTTCACGCCGTTCCGGCGGCATTGGCAGGAGCCCTCCTGCGCAAAACGGTTCTCGCAAAATTGGGCCGGGGCGGACGGTGTTTCGATCTCGACGTTGTGCGCGAGAAGAAAATCATCGGTCGCTGGGCGTCCGCCCTGATCAAACGTCACGTCACGGCCTTCATCGCCAATAGCCGCCAGATCGCTGGTGATCTGAAGAGACATGGCATCGACGCGGATCGCATTCATATGATTCCGAATGGGATCGATCTGCCCCGCATGCCGCACCGCGAGCCGAGCGCCGATGGCAGCCGACGCTTTATCTGCCTTGGCCGTCTCGATCCGGAAAAATGCGTCGAGCACATGCTCGACGCATTCGCGGCACTTCCCGCCCAGGCAAAGGCGCAACTCACTATCCTGGGCGATGGCCAGTGCCGCGCCACTCTCGAGGAACACGCGGTCCGGTTGGGCCTTTCCGGCAGGGTCATATTCGCCGGCGCGGTCGAAGATGTCTTTCCCTTTCTGTGTGAGGCTGATTTCTATCTTTCCACCTCGGTGTCGGAAGGCATGTCAAACGCCCTGCTCGAGGCCATGAGCTGCGGCGTGGTCCCGATTGTAACCGATGTCAGCGGTGCGTCCGACATTGTGGAGCATGAGCGCAGCGGCTTTTTGGCTCGCTCGCATGCGGAGTATTGCGGACTCCTTCTTCGCGGGGGGGGGGGGGGGGGGGGGCGCCCGGGCGGCGGGGGGGGTTTGGGGGGGGGGGGGTTTTTGGGGCGGGGGGGGGGGGGGTGGGGGGGTTTTGTGGGGTGGGGGGGGGGGGGGGGGGGCGGCGGGCCCCCCCCCCGGGGGGGGGGGGGGGGGGGGGCGGGGGGGGGGGCGGGGCGGGGGGGGGGGGGGGGGGGGGGGGGGGGGGGGGGGGGGGGGGGGGGGGGGGGGGGGGGGG
>NZ_JBVVQY010000021.1:0-106778 GCF_055811615.1 Mesorhizobium sp. WSM4807 | reverse complement strand
GAACCCCCTCGCGCACAATGCGCAAAACTGTTCGCGATGTCCTCGCACACCTGTTCGCGATGTCCCCAGTCCAAACATCTCCTTGTGGGGGAGATGTCCGGCAGGACAGAGGGGGGCGCTGTCCCTCCGCGATCAAAGGTTCTGCACCGCAGCAGCGCTCCAAGGCAACGGAATGGCTCCCAGGGTCTGCGCCACGTCGCTTCGCTCCTTGCTCCGCCCTTGGATGAGGAAGGCGCAGGGGGCTTAATCGCAAAAGTTGGAGATTGGTGCTAGGAGCAGCCGGCGCCTGATCCAAGATCTCTTCGCGCGACGTCTTTTCGCGCGGCACCGAGGCGGCCGATGCGCTAGAAGCCGAAGAATTGCCAGCCGACCAGATAGCCAAGCGCGACGACCACCAGGGGAAACAGGGCCGGCGCCAGCTGGCTGAAGACGGAACGCCTTGCCGGTTCCTTTGGGGCATTCCTTTCGGCGTTTCCGAGATTTTTGGTCATGGTCCAATATAGTAGCAATCGCTGATTAACGATTCACCAACATGCTGCGCCCGCCCCGGAAACGGGGCGGTTTTTTCGCGTCTTCCACGGAGCTCGTCGCCATTGCCGCCCAAAACTGTCGTGCCGGTCGATTGAACCTGCATGGAGCCGGTCGCGTCGCAGCATGCGGGAACCAATCGCCGCCCACCTGCTTTGGCAAGGAGGTTCGCGGGAAAGGAGTTCGACATGAAACCTTTCGCATTCCTGCCGAGCGCGTTGATCATCGGCGTGCTCGGCGCACTGGCGTTGGCGGCGCCGGCTGCCGCCCAGACGGATGACCAGACACAAGACCAGGCGCCTGCCGGCCCCTGCCAGGCCCAGCCGCAGAACGGCCAGCAGCAGGAGCCGCCCGCCAACAACGGTGCCGGCGACAGCCTGACCGACACGCTTGATCCCTGCAACGGCGTGCTGCTGCCGCCGCCGACCGGCGATCAGGGCATGGCCGCACCGCCGCCGGACGAAGGCAGGACACCGGTGCTCAAGCCCGGCGAGGTGCCGGCGCAGCCGCAGAAACAATAGGTTGGGGCATTTGCCGTCTCGGCGCCTGACGGGAGCCCGACGCCGGCAGGCTTTTTTGCTGGGGGGCGGAACATTAGTTCTCGCTAAATGTTCCTTTCGAAGCAGTCGATATCACCCCCTCCGGTATCGCTGCTGATCGGGCAATCCGATCGGCCCGCGTGCCTGCGAAAGGAACGCGGGCCACCGCGGCGGCTCGCGGGAACGCACCAGAGCGGCGCCAATACGGCGATCGATTAGCCGCCGCTCACGGAACAAGAAGGTTGCGTGAGCGTTTCCAAAGAGGGCCCGCCGTCCCGATTGTGATCTATTGTTGCCACCAGTGGAAGGCGAAGTCCGCCAACAAGAACAGGAGAAGACGATGAAGATCCACCTTGTTCCTGCCGCCGCCGGGCTGGTTCTGCTCACCGGTGTCGGCGTGGCCACCGCAGACCAGGTGATTGTCACGCCCGAGCAGCAGACGGTCATTCGCGAATATGTGGACAGGCACCCGCTGGCGTCGATCAGCCTTCTGGGAGTGGAGCTCAACATCGGTTCCACCGTGCCCGACACGGTTGAGCTTCACCCGATCGACGTTCCCGACGTGAAATACAGATACGTGGTCGTCGACGATCGCACCGTGCTGGTCGATCCCGGCACCCGCAGGATCGTGAAGGTCATCGACTGACCTTCACCCGCCGCTCTCTCGGGAAGACGCGAGAGGAGCGGCGGCTGGCCGGCAGGCAGCCGGCTGTTGATCGTCTTGTCGCGGGAAGGAGCCATTTCCATGTTGCCGCATGTCGAGTCACGCAATGTGGCCGCATCTGTCGACAAGCTGCTTGCTGAACGGGGCACTGCCCTGTTGTCGATGAAGGAGTTGATTGCAGCCGTGCGTGAGCAAACTGGAACGGAGCGCTCGGACGCGGATCTGGCGGGGCTGATTACCAAGAAGGCGGCACTCCTCGGTGTCGCGGTTCTGTCCGAATAGGGCTGAAGCCGCCCAAAGCGTCGATCCGACTCATGACGTCGATCCTAACTCATGACGCTAATGAGAACTTGGGCTAAGACAGCTGTTGCCCAAGGCCTTGAACCGAACCGATGGAGGCAACAGTGACGGACGACAGGCAGGAACGCATTCGCCGGCGGGCTCACGCGATCTGGGAACAGGCCGGCCGGCCCGACGGCGCGCATCAGCAGCACTGGGACCAGGCCACTGCCGAGGTCGACGGTGAGGAGAGCAGGCCGAAAGCCAAGGCGGCTCGACCGAAGGAGCCGGCGGCCGCCAAGGCCAAGCCCAAGGACACTAAGCCAAAGGACACCAAGTCAAAGACTGCTCGGCCGCGCAAAGGTTCAGCGAGCTAGAACAATAACGCTTCGGCCGCGGGACGAAGCTCTGTCCCGCGGCCGAAAGCGTGAGTTTCCGAAATCGATCTCGGCTACATGCCGCAGTGCCTGTCGTTGACCGTCGGTGAGACCGTGCCGGGAGCCTTGTGCGTGGCATCAGGCAGCGCGCCCTGCGGGCCTATAGCGCAGTTCCGATCGGCATTGGAATTCGTGCCGTCGGGGCCCGCAATAATGCTACCGGTAATCCCGCGATCGACAGCATCCGGCTCATCGGCCAGGTTCGGATCGATCGGGGCCGGGTCGATAACGACGCTCCTGTCGCTGCCGGTACCCATTTCAGCATCTGTGTCGGCGGTACTCTGGGCCATCGCAGAGGTGGCCAGGCCGGCGGCGAGCACGGACGCCGCGAGAATCTTCGTAAGCATGGTTTGCCTCCATTTGTCTCCATTTTTTCGGTTGTCGCCGCATCGCGACTACAGAAAAAACCGCTCGGGGGTGGTGAAGGTTCCCATAAAATTCCAGTCTGCGACGAACCGTCGTGATCAGCAGGGCAATCTTGCCCGGCAAATGCCGGGAACTCAAAAGCGTGCTGGCAGCGAGCCGTTGACATGCCTGCCATGTCACGATATTGAACAAGACTATACAGGTTTACTGAACAGGTATTCCATGGCGCGTCGCACGACTCCGTCGTCTCCCGGAACGGGCAAGCCCGAACGGATCGCCACCGTCCTCGAACACGAGATACGCTCCGGCGTGCTCGGCTTCGGCGACCGCCTGCAGAGCGAGAACGAGCTCGTCCAGCGCTTCGCGGTCAGCCGCAACACCATCCGCAAGGGCCTCGAGGAACTGTCGAGCCGCGGGCTGATCACCACCAAGGTCGGCATCGGCTCGTTCGTCACCTTCGACGGCATGCCGGTCGACGACGCCGTCGGCTGGTCGCGGGCGCTGGCCAATGCCGGCGCCAATGCCGACACGCGCACGCTCAGGCTCGAAGTCATGCAGGATGCCGAGCTCGCCGCCAGGCTCGGCGTCGAAAGCCCGTTCTTCATCGCCGTCGACCGGGTGCGCTCCAACGCCGATGACGGCCATGCCATCTCGATCGAGCGCAGCCGCTTGCCGCTGTCGCCGGAGCTGGAGGACGTGCCGCTGCGCGGCCTGCGCGAGGGCTCGCTGCACCAGACGCTGCGCGGGGCGGGGCTCGTCCCCGATCACGGCGAGGAGTGGGCCGACATCGAGATGCTGAGCGCCGCGGACGCGGCCATTCTCGACTGCGCGCCCGGCGCGCCGTTCCTGCGCACGCGGCGCCTGACGCGCGCCGCCGATGGCCGCGCCATCGAATATGTCACCAGCCTGCTCAATCCGGCGCATTTCGCCCTTCACCTGGAGTTCTGAGCATGGACAGCGCCGAGGCGATCGACCGGGCGATGGGTGTGCTTATCGGCGGTGCGCTGGGCGATGCGCTCGGCATGCCGACGCAGCTTTTGTCGCCGGCCCGCATCGCCGAGCTCTACGGCCAGGTCGAGGATTTCGTCGCGCCCGTCGCCGATCATCCGGTGTCGAAGGGCCTGGTCGCCGGCACTGTTACCGACGACACCGAACAGGCGCTGCTGCTCGGTCGTGTCCTGGTTGTTTCAGGCGACAACTTCGATCATGCGCGCTGGGTCAACGCGCTGCTCGACTGGGAGCGCGAGGTCAAGGCGCGCGGCAGCTATGACCTGCTCGGCCCGTCGACCAAGCGCGCCATCGACGCCATCAATGACGGCGTGCCGGCCGAGGAGGCGGGACGCAGCGGCGATACCAATGGCGCGGCGATGCGCATCGCGCCGGTCGGCATCATGATGCCGCTGGAGCCGCTCGACGGGTTGGTCGCCAAGGTGGCGGAAACCTGCCGCGCCACGCACAACACCTCGATCGCCATTGCCTCGGCCGCAGCCGTCGCTGCCGCCGTCAGCTGCGGTGTTGCCGGCGGCGATTGGCGAGCAGCCTCGGACCGTGCGGTTGTGGCGGCAAGGCAAGGGGCGGCACTCGGACACTGGGTCACCGGTGGCGATATCGCCGCGCGGATCGACTGGGCGAGGAGCCTCGTCCGCGGCAAGGCCGTCACTGATGGCATCCGGCTGATCGTCGACCTGGTCGGCACCGGCGTCGCCAGCCAGGAATCGGTTCCGGCGGCCTTCGCGGTGCTGGAAATAGCCGGTGGCGATCCCTGGCAGGCGGCCGTCATCAGCGCCAATCTCGGCGGCGACACCGACACGATCGGCGCCATTGCCGCCGGCATGGCAGGCGCCTGCACCGGCTTTTCCCGATTGCCGCAGGAACACATCGCCCGGCTCCAAGGGCTCGACATGGCGCAGGTGCGCGCGCTCGCCGCCGATCTGGTCGCGGTGCGGATGGCGAAACGCGGTTCAGGCAAGGATGCGGCGGCATGAGCGGGCGTCTCGTCCATATCGGCAGCGCGGTGGTCGACTATGTCTACCGCATCGACGCCTTGCCGGCGCCCGGCACCGAAAAGACCGCATCGAGCTTTGCCCAGGTCGCCGGCGGCGGCTTCAACATGATGGTCGCGGCCAGCCGCACCGGCATTAAGGTCGTCTTCGGCGGCCAGCTCGGCAGCGGACCGAATGGCGACTTCCTGCGCGCCGCCTTGGCCGCCGAAGGGATCGCAACGCTGACGCCGCCATCACCCGTGATGGACAGCGGCAATTGCGTCGCCATGATCAGCGGCGACGCCGAGCGCACCTTCGTGTCATGGCCTGGCGCCGAGAGTGTGCTCAGCCTCGGCATGATGGCGCCCGTCCGGGTTGCGCCGGGGGATTGGGTGTTCGCCTCCGGCTATACGCTGAGCTATGTCGGGAGCCGCGACGCGCTGGCCGACTGGATCGAGGCGCTGCCGGCGGAAATTCCCTTCGTCTTCGATCCGACGCCTGTCATATCGGAGATTCCGCGCGCCATTCTCGACCGGGTGCTGGCGCGCACGAACTGGCTGAGCTGCAACACTACGGAAGCGGCCGAGATCGCCGGCCCCGGCGCTGTCGAGGCCATTGCCGCCCGGCTTCTTTCCAATCACTGCCCCACCGCCGAGGCGGTCATCATCCGCGCCGGGGCGAAAGGCTGCTTCGTGCGGCTGGCTGACGGCACCGCGCAGGCCGTGCCCGGTTTCAAGGTTGCCGCCGTCGATACCAACGGCGCCGGCGACACGCATATCGGCGCCTTCGTCAGCGCGCTGTCGCGCGGCGTGCCGCCCTTCGAAGCGGCAAGTTACGCCAATGCGGCGGCGGCGCTCTCGGTCACCCGCCATGGCGGGTCGTCGGCGCCGACCGACGAGGAGATCCAGACATTCCTCAGCCATAACGATCGATCCGCGCACGGCCGCAAGCAAAAGGCCCATTCATGACAGGCTAAATGACGCAACAAGCCCGCCAACGGGGCAAACAATGAGAGGAACGAACATGCGCATGCCAAAATTGACTGCATTTGTGACGGCAACCGCCGTCTTCGCTTCGGCACTCACGCTGGCCGCCAGGGCCGATGAGGTGCATGTGCTCAACTGGAAGGGCTACGGCGCCGACGAGCCCTGGGCCATCGCCGCCTTCGAGAAGGCGACCGGCAACAAGGTCGTCAACGACTTCTTCAATTCCGAACAGGAAATGCTGACCAAGCTCAGGACCAATCCCGGCCTCTACGACGTCGTCATGATCAACGCCGCCTTCAACGACCAGGCGATGGCGGAAAAGCTAATCCAGCCGATCGACGTCTCGAAGATTCCCAACTATGCCGACATCAGCCCGGACAAGGCAGGCTCGCCGATGCTCGCCCGCGATGGCAAGGTCTATGGCGTGCCATGGGTATGGGGCCTGACCGCGCTCGCCATCAACGAGAAATCCTTCGAGACGCCGCCGACCAGCATCACCGAGATGTGGAACGAAGCGCATAAGGGCCGCGTGGTCATTCGCGACGATGCCGTCGAAGCGGTCCAGTTCGGCGCCATCGCCACCGGCCAGAACATAAACGACATCAAGGATATGGAAGCGGTCAAGGCGAAGCTGACCTCGCTGATGCCGCAGATCAAGACATTCTGGAGCTCGGAGAACGACTGGAACCAGATGGTTGCCTCCAACCAGATCGACATCGGCACCTATTGGAGCGGTTCGGCCGACCGGGCCAAGACGCATTTCAAGCTGCCGGTCGCGCTGGTCATCCCAAGGGAAGGCGCCGTCGCCTGGCTCGACGCTTTTTCCATTCCGGTCGGTGCCAAGAACGTCGCCGGCGCCGAGGCCTTCATCAACTACATGATCGATCCCGGCTTCTACGTCGAGTGGGTCACCAAGGTCGGCGCGCCGGTCTCGGCCAACACCAAGGCGGTTGCCGCCCTTCCCGAAGATGCGTTCAACCGCAAGGTGATGGGCGACCCTGATGTCGCCAAGCGCATCCAATTCCAGGCGCCGATCACCGACGCGCAGCGCGAGGCCTATCTGGCGCTGTGGCAGGAGATCAAGGTCAATGTGAAGTAACGGGCGGGGTGAAGTAACGGCAAGCTTTTCGGGAGGAGCATATGGCTGGACAGGTCGCGACCGGTTCGAGGAGCGGATTGCGATCGGCGTTGCCGTTGCTCCTGCCTGCCTATCTCTGGCTGACGGTGGCGATCTTTTTGCCGCTGTCGGCCATGGTCTTCTTCTCCTTCATGACCGAATTGCCCCTGGCGGGGAAGGTGTGGGCGTTCACGCTCGACAACTACGCCACCTTCTTCTCAGAGCGGCTGTATTTGACGCTGCTGCTGGCGTCGCTCAGGCTCGGGCTCGAGGTAACGCTGTGGTGCGTCGTCATCGGTTATCCCGCGGCCTATGTGCTGGCCAAGGTGCTGAAGGGACGCAGCCGCGAGGCGATCTTCCTGCTCGTCATCCTGCCGTTCTGGTCGAACGGGCTGGTGCGCATCTTCTCCTGGGCGATGGTGCTGCGCGAAGGCGGCATTCTCGACACCGCGCTCAACGCCGTGCTGCCGTTCAAGATCAACATCGACCTGATGTATTCCTATCCGGCCGTCATCATCGGGCTGGTGCACTCCTACGTGCCCTACATGGTGCTGACCTGTTATCTCACGCTGCAGGCGATCGACGATTCTCTGATCGAGGCAGGACGTTCGCTCGGCGCCTCAAGACTGCAAATGCTGAAACGGGTGATCATCCCGCTGTCCATGCCGGGGCTGGTCGCCGGAGCGGCGCTGATCTTTGTTCCCGTCGTCGGCTCCTTCATGGAACCGCGCATTCTCGGCGGCCGCACCGGCACTTTTTACGGCACGATCATCGAGGATCAGTTCGTCGCCGTCTTCAACTGGCCGCTCGGCGCTGCCTTGTCGTTCATCCTGCTGGCCGTCGTCCTGGTCATCCTGGCGCTGGCGTCGCCGGTGCTGAAGAGGGCCGCCTGATGGCGACGACCCGTATCCTGGAATGGTGTGGGCGCCTCTACATCTGGCTGCTGCTCGCCTTCCTCTACCTGCCTGTTATCATCATGGCGCTGATGTCGTTCAACGTCTCGCCCTTCTACCAATTGCCGCTCGAATGGACGACTGAGTGGTACGCTTCGTTGTGGCAGAACGATCAACTGATCTCCGCCACCTGGAACAGCATAGAGATCGCCATCATCACCACCATCATCTCCACGGTGCTCGGCTCGGCGGCTTCGCTGGCGCTCTACCGCTATGAATTCCGCGGCAAGAAAGTCCTGCAAGCGCTGCTGTTTCCACCGATCGCCATTCCGTGGCTGATCACCGGCACGGCGATGCTGATCTTCTTCTTCGGCGTCGGCATCGGGCGTGGGCTGTTCGCGATCCTGCTCGGCCATGTGGCGCTGGCGCTGCCCTATGTCATCGTCGTCGTCTCGGCCCGGCTGCAGACATTTGCGCCGGAGCTGGAAGAAGCGGCGCGTTCGCTCGGCGCCAACCAGTGGCAGGTGACTTCGCGCGTGACGCTGCCCTGGATCATGCCGGGCGTCATCGCCGGCGGGCTGTTCGCCTTTGCCGTGTCGTTCGACCAGTTCGTGGTCTCCTACTTCCTGTCGACGCCGGGCCAGACAACGTTGCCGGTCGAAATCTACGCCGCGATCCGCAAGGGTTTTACGCCGGAGATCAATGCCGTCTCGACGATCATCATCGTCGTCTCAATGGCGCTGATGCTGCTCACGGCACGGTTCTTCAAATTCGGCGGAGAGAAATAATGGCAGGCGTGCAGGTAGCGAATTTGTCGCGCAGCTTCGGCGCGCACAAGGCGCTGGACGACGTCTCGATCGATTTCGCCGACGGTGGTTTCTATGCACTGCTCGGGCCGTCGGGCAGCGGCAAGACCACTCTGCTGCGGCAGATTGCCGGTTTCGATTTTCCCGACTCCGGCCGAATCACTATCGGCGGCGAGAGCGTCGAGCGGGTGCCGGTCGAGAAGCGGCGCATCGGCATGGTGTTCCAGAACTATGCGCTGTTTCCCAATATGAGCGTGGGTGACAATGTCGCGTTCGGCCTGTCGGTGCGTGGCGAGGCCAAGGCAACGATAGCCATCGAGGTGCAGCGCGCGCTCGAGCTGGTGCAGCTCGGCAAGCTCGGTGGCCGCCGGCCGCACCAGCTGTCCGGCGGCCAGCGCCAGCGCGTTGCGCTGGCACGCGCCATCGTCACCAAGCCGCGCGTGCTTTTGCTCGACGAGCCGCTGGGCGCGCTCGACAAAGCGCTGCGCGTCGACATGCAGATCGAGCTGAAACGCATCCAGCGCGAGATCGGCATCACCACCATCTTCGTCACCCACGACCAGGAAGAAGCGCTGACGATGAGCGACCGCATCGGCATCCTGCGCGACGGTCGGCTGGTGCAGGAAGGACCGCCGGAGGAGATCTACGACAGCCCGAAGAGCGAGTTCGCCGCCACCTTCCTCGGCGACGCCAACATCTTTCGCGGCGAGACCACCGGCACTGGCATCCGCTTGCCCGACGGCACGGCGATCGCCGCCGGGGCAGGCGCGGCGCTTGCCGCCGGCGCCAAGGCCAGCTGCGCGGTGCGGCCCGAACGCATCCGCATCGCCACCGATTCAGGGACGTCTGATCCGAACGCCAATATGCTCAGGGGGCAGGTTTCCAAGCGTATCTTCGCCGGCAACAACAGCACTTATTTCGTCGATCGCGGCGGGCAGACGCTCAAGGTCATCGTGCAGAACACCGGCATTGAAAGGTTGGCGGAGGGGCAAAAAGTGGTGCTGCGCTGGTCGCCGGAGAGCACGGTGCTGATCGCCACGGGCTGATTAAAAGCTGGCGATCCTTCCCACCCCCCTCTGTCCTGCTGGGCAGAGGGGGGTGCTGTCCCTCAGTCTGTCGGGCATAGTGGGACGCCGGAGCATGCCGATGATGCTGGAATTGACGACCGAGGATCAGTCCATGCTCGATGGCGAGCAGGGCCCGGCCGTGGCCGCCGCGATGAAGATACTGGTCGCCTTTTCCAACGCAGTCGGCGCCCGCAAGCTGTTGGACATTGCAGGAGCCCATATCGATGGCTGCCTGTATCACGGCCAGGCCAGCCTCGATTTCGTCGAAAGGCTGGTCGAGGGAGGCGGTCGTGTGGTTGTACCAACAACACTCAATGTCGGCTCGTTCGACCTCATCCATCCCGGGCTGGTGAAGATGCCGGCCGCCGAAGAAGTGCCGGCGCGGCGACTGATGAAGGCGCATCTGGAACTCGGCTGCCAGGCGACCTTCACCTGCGCGCCCTATCAGACCCGGTTCCGCCCGGCTTTCGGCGAGCAGATCGCCTGGGGCGAGTCCAACGCGATCGTCTTCGCCAATTCGGTGATCGGCGCGCGGACCAACCGCTATGGCGATTTCATCGATTTGTGCTGCGCGATGACCGGGCGCGCGCCGGCCTGGGGCCTGCATTTGAGCGATAATCGACGCGGCCAGATCCTGTTCGAGCTGACCGGTTGTTTCGAGCCTACCGATACCCTGTTCGTTGGCGTCGGGCTGATCATCGGGCAGGCGAGTGGCGACCGCATTCCTGTGATATCGGGCCTGCCGCAGCCGCGCGACGAGGACCAGCTGAAGGCGCTGGGTGCGGCGGCGGCAACGGCGGGCGCCGTGGCGCTGTTTCATGCGGTGGGCATCACGCCGGAAGCAAAGACGCTCGACGAGGCAATTCGCGGCATGGCGCCGGAGGCGATGATCCGGATCTGTCGCGCCGACATCGACCAGGCGCTGGCAAAACTGTCGAGCGTCCCCGACGGCGCGCCGCTTGCAGCGGTGTCGCTCGGCACGCCGCATTTTTCCCATGACGAGTGGATGCGCCTGCTGCCGATGCTGCGCAAGATCGCGCCGGGCAGGAGCGTTCCGATCTATGTCAACACCGGACGCGCCACGTTGAAGAGATTGCAGGATGAGGGCGAGCTGGACGATGCGCAAAAGTTCAGCCTCATTCCGGTGACCGATACCTGCACCTATGTCACCACCATCCTCGAGCGTCTCGACGGCGTGGTGATGACCAATTCCGGCAAATGGGCACATTACGCGCCCGGCAATATCGGCGTGTCAGTGGTGTTCGGCGATATGGAAGATTGCGTCCGCTCGGCAGCGGCCGGGCATGTCGTGCGGAGCGCGCCATGAAAGGGCTGGAAAAGTCGGTCTTGAAGAGAGTTGGCACGTTCCAGCTTGCCGGCGAGGCGCAAGGATTTGCGCTGGTGCTGCCGCAAGCGCTCAGCTTCTGGGGCGGCGTCGATGCAGAAACTGGCGACATCATCGACCGTTCGCATTCGGACGTGGGCGGCAACGTCGCCGGCAAGATCCTGGTGATGGCATCCGGGCGGGGGTCGTCGTCCTCGTCGTCGGTTCTGGCAGAGGCGATCCGCAGGGGCACCGCGCCGGCCGGCATCCTGCTGCAGCGGCCGGACCCGATCCTTGCCGTCGGCGCCATCGTCGCCGAGTTCCTCTACGACATCAGCATGCCGCTGGTCGTCTGCGACATATCAGGCATTGCCTCCGGCGACCGGATCGCGATCGGCCTGGGCGAGAATGCGCAAGCGATGGTGAGCAAGCTCTAGCCGGCCATCGGTCCCGCCGCGCCCCGCCGCCAATAGGCCGCAGCGAGCGCCTCGTCGCGGCCAAGCCCGAGCGTGTCGCGCCAGTGCTCGCAAACGATCCTCGCGGCAGCCGCTTCCGCCGCGAACCAGCCGAATGCCGAACCGTTTGGCATGCGGAGGCGATCCCGGTCCTCCTCGTCCCCGAAGACAATAGCCCGCACGGCATCGAGCTCAAGATTAGCCTGATCGCCGCAGCGCCACAGCCCGCGCTTGCTGGCGCGGCCTCTCTTAATCCCGGGAGCTTCCGTTCAGATCTCCGGGATGCTTTCCCTGAAGATTACCTGCAGCCTCGGCTGGTGCAACTCGTAGGGCAAGTCCCTGATCGCGTGGCTCAAGGTGTTGAGCGCCTCGCGGGCCTCGACGCGCGGGTTCTGGTCGATGACCGCGTCGAGCGTGCCGTCGAGTAAAAGGTCCTTGGTGCCTTCCGTCACTTCGTGGCCGAGAAACACGGTCGACAGCGCCCGGCCTCGCTCCTTGAGTGCGCGAGCGATGCCGGTGTTGCCGGCGCCGACATTGTAGATCGCGGCCAGGTCCGGGTGCCGGTCCAGCAGAGCGGAGGCCTCCAAATAGGCCTTTTCCCGGTCGTCGAGCATCTCGCGCATCTCAACGATCTGCAGATTGGGCGAGTCTTCCGTCAGGATGTGGCGGAAGCCCATCTCGCGCTCCTCATGGCCGCGATAGGAGAGCGAGCCGGCGAACAGCGCGACCTTGCCCGGACGATCGGCGGCCATGAAGCGGTTGAGCAGGTAGCCGGCAAGCCGGCCGGCGGCGCGGTTGTCGATGCCGATATAGGCGACCCTCGGCACGTGCAGGATATCGGATGCGATGGTGACGACCTTGACGCCGCTGGCCGATAGCGAGCGGATCGCCTCGCGGACCGTCGGATGGTCGAGCGCGATGACGCCGACGCCTTGCGTCTGGCCGCGCAATTCCTGCAGCAGGCGGGCAAGCCGGTCGGGATTGAAGCCTTCGATCGTGGCAACGCGCACATCGAGGTCCGGTCTTGACTGCGCCTGCGCCTCGATGTGCCGGTGCAGCATCTTGATGAAGGAATTGGTGCCGGCGGGCAGGGCGAAGTCGAGCCGTATGACATCGCCGCGCGGTGCATTGCGCGGGATCGGGCCGTTCGAATTTTCAGCGATGTAGCCTAGCCGCTGCGCCGTTTCCAGCACGACCTCGCGGGTGCGCGCCCTGACCCCGGCGCGGTTGTTGAGCACACGGTCGACCGTCGCGGCTGAAACGCCGGCTTCCCGGGCTATGTCTGTCAGAGTGGACCGCACAGTCGATCACCTCATTGCTGGTGCGCTACAGGCGCATCAAAATCGCGGACTAGCGGATCGGATGGCGGACGACGATTTCATTGTCATCCGCGATTCTGATGGGAAATGATGTATCCGGCCTTAGCCGATGCGCAAGCCGGCGCGCTACATCAAATCGTCGAGCCGGGCCGAAAAGGATCGGCGCGGCGCTCGGTTCCCTCAAATTCAAGCACTAGGTGCCGTGGGCTGACCTCGCTGGACTGCATCCTCTCCCTCATTTGCGATGTTATGACGTGTTTTGATTATTTATGATGTTGACAGCCTTCCCATAGTGCCGTCAATATCCATCATGAGGGCCGTGGAGGAACAAGGCCCTCGAGGGAGGACTTCCAATGTCTGATATGATCCGCATGTCGCGGCGCCGTTTGCTGGCGTCCGGTGGAAAGGCGGCCGTGCTTGTTGCCGCCGCAGGTATCGCACCGAAATTCATTCGTCCCAGCCGCGCCTATGCGGCCGATGCTCTGGTGCCGGGCATGATCGGCGGCCCGACGGGCTTCGACGGTTCGGAGCGCTATCAGTATGGTCCCGACACGCCGGAAGGCCGCGCCATCGAGGCGGCCAAGGCGATGAAGGGGGCAGGGAAGGCGCCGGCCAAGATCGTGCTCGGCCTGTCCGATGGCTCGATCGGCCAGCTGACGCAGCCGTTTCCCGCCGGCGCGCCTTCGATCAAGGATCTGTGGGAAAAGGAAACCGGCATTCCGCTCGAGATCGTCGGCGTGCCGAACGGCCAGGAATTCACCAAGACGATGCAGGACATCTCCACCAAAGGTGGAGCCTATGACATCTACGCGGTCGAATGGAACCGTCTCGGCGACCTCGCCGAAACCGGCGGCATCCTGAAGCTCGACGACTTCGTCGCCCAGTACAAGCCGGAATGGGACGACCCCGAGCGCGGCTATGTCAACGGCGCCAAGGGCGTCTCGCTGCTCAACCAGTATCGCGGCTCGACCTATGGCGTGTCGCTGGATGGCGATTTCCAGACCTGGGTCTATCGCACCGATCTGTTCGGCGACGCGGCCGAGAAGAAAGCCTTCTCCGACAAGCATGGCTACGAACTGGCGCCGCCGAGGACTTGGAAACAGCATGACGAGATCGCGGCCTTCTTCCAGCGCCCCGACAAGGGTCTGTTCGGATCGACTGATCTGCGCAACCAGGGCTGGGGCTACACCAACTGGTATCAGCGTTATGTCTCAATGGCTTCGCCCAACCAGTTCCTGTTCGACGACACCGGCAAGCCGCTGATCAATTCGGAGCAAGGCATAGCTGCGACCAACGAGTATATCGCCTCGCTGGCCCATCATTCGCCGGATGCGATCTCGTGGGGCTGGCCGGAGCAGTACGGCAATTTCGCCAAGGGCGGCGCCGCCATGACCTGCGCCTTCTCCAACCTGCCGAAATTCCTCGACAATGCCGGCAACAAGGATTCGCAGGTCACCGGCAAGATCGGCTCGATGCTGCCGCCGGGCCGCGAGATCGATGGCAAGCTGATCAGCCGGTCGGTGCTGTGGCTCAATCTGTCGGCTTCAGTCTCTTCGCAGGCCAAGAATCCGGAGGCCTGCTACCTGTTCCTGCAGTGGCTGGGATCGAGCCGTATCTATGCCTGGATGACCGCCAATCCCGGCGGCTATTTCGATCCGTTCCGGCTGTCGGATTTCTCCGACCCGCTGGTCCGCCAGACCTATCACGCCTACCACATGGATGTGGTGCGCGAGACGGTCGCCCGCACCGTGCCGACCATCAACTATCCCGGCGCCACCGCCTTCCACAATGCGCTGGACGAGAACCTCGTCGCCGCGCTGACCAAGGCCAAGACCGCCGAGCAGGCGATGGCCGACACCGAGGCCGAGTGGAAGAAGATCGCCCGCCGCACCGGCGAGGAGAAGCTTCTCGAAGCCATCAAGACCAACAAGGAGGCCTGGCCCACCGTCCTCGATCCGATCAGCTGATCCTCCTCCCAGTATCCGATTGGAGGGGAGGAGTGTGCTCTTCCCTTCCGCAAACGATGGTACCAGCAAAGCTGCAAGATGAAGCGTTCCGTTCCTTTCGAAATATTCCGCTATGCAGCGATCCTTGCGGCCATGGCGGTGACGCTGGTGCCGATCCTGTGGATGGTGTCGATGGCCTTCAAGCCGATCGCCGAATGGTCGGCGACCGGCGCCGACCTAACCTGGTGGCCGAAGAACCCGACGCTCAGCAATTTCCGCTTCGTCTTCGGTGAATCGACCAACAACCTGATCGTCGCGCTCGACCGTACCGCCCTAAAACCGATCCTGTCATCGCTGCTGTCGGCGGTGTTCGGAACGGCGATCGCCATGTCGGCGGGCACCGCGGCGGCCTACGGGCTGTCGCGCTTCGGCTCGGGCCAGAACCTGCCGCTGGCGCTGATCCAGCTCCGCCTGTTTCCGCCGATGGCGGTGATGACCCCGGTGATGATCATGTGGGCCTTTCTCAACTTTACCGACAGCTGGTGGGGGCTGTCGCTGATCTACGGCATCGTCACGCTGCCCTTTGCGTTCTGGCTGATGAAGACGTTCTTCGACGACATGCCGCGCGAGATCGAGGAAGCGGCGCTGGTCGAGGGCTGCTCGCGATTGCGCGTCTTCACCCGCATCACGCTGCCGATGATGCGCGCGCCGCTGGCCAGTGCCGCGCTGTTCGTCTTCATCCTCAACTGGTCGGACTATCTGATCGCGCTGCTTTTGACGACACGCGAATGGGTGACGGTGCCGGTCTACATGGCCTCGCTGTCGTCTTCGATGACCGGCCAGCTCTACGGTGCCAAGGCGGCACTCGGCCTGATCGCGGCGGTGCCGCCTGTCATCATGGGCATCGCGATCCAGCGCCATCTGGTGCGCGGGCTGACCTTCGGGGCGCTCAAGCAATGAGCGCGGTCACTGCCACGATTCCGGAGGACGCCTCCGCTTTGGAAGACAACAGGAAAACCGTCCAGGCAAAGCCGGCTTTGCGTGACGAGGGCGCGCGGCTCGGTTTCCGGCTGACACTGCCGGCGCAGATCCTGGTGCTGTTCATCGCGGTGTTCCCGCTGTTGATGCAGCTCTATATCAGCCTGACCGACTGGTCGCCGCTGTCCGGCCTCGGCTGGTGGAGCGCCTGGTCGCTGTGGAACAACTTCGCCAACTACACCGACCTTGCCGCCGACGCGCGCTTCTGGAGCGCGCTCAAGAGAACGGCCATCGTCATGATCGTCTGCGTGCCGGCGGAATTCCTGCTCGGCTTGGCACTCGCCACGCTGTTTGCCGACGAGTTCCCGGGCAAGCGGATCTTCTATTCGATCCTGCTGATGCCGATGATGGTGGTGCCGGCGGTGGCCGGCTACATGTTCTTCATGCTGTTCCAGTCAGGCGGACCGGTCAACGACATCCTGTCGGCGCTATCAGGCTTTCCCGTCACCATCGCCTGGCTGTCGGACCCGACGCTGGCGCTCATCGCCGTCATGCTCGCCGACATCTGGCAATGGACGCCGCTGATGTTCCTCATCCTGCTTGCCGGCCTGGTCGGCGTGCCCGTGGACCAGATCAAAGCGGCGACGCTACTTGGCGCCAATCCCTGGCAGCGCTTCGTCACCATCGTGCTGCCGAAGATGAAGACGATCATCATCATCGCGCTGGCAATCAGGGTGATCGAGAACTTCAAGATCTTCGACACGCTCTACATCATGACGGGCGGCGGTCCGGGCGTCGCTACCGAAACCATCTCGGTCTACATTTACAAGCTCACCACCCAAGACCTGATCTGGGGCTATGTCGCTGCGATCGCGCTGGCCATATTGATCGTGCTGTCCATCGTCGCGGTGTTTGCCATGAAGCGCATGGCCCGGGCGCGGGAGGTGCCGGCATGAGCGCGATCCATCTGCAGAACCTGGTCAAGAAGTTCGGCGACTTTACCGCCTTGAAGACGATGGATCTTGCCATCGCCGACGGCGAGTTCATGGCGCTGCTTGGGCCGTCGGGCTGCGGCAAGTCGACGACGATGAACATGATCGCCGGCATGGAAGAGCCGACCAGCGGCAAGATCGTGTTCGGCGAGCGCGACATGGCCGGCGTGCCGATGGGGCGGCGCGGCGTCGGCTTCGTCTTCCAGAACTATGCGATCTTCACCCATATGAGCGTGCGGCAGAACCTCGCCTACGGCCCAAAAATGCGCGGCGCGCCAAAGGCCGAGATCGATCGCCGCGTCGGCGCGATTGCCGAGATGCTGCAGCTGACTCCGCTGCTCGACCGCAAGGCCGACAGGCTGTCGGTCAACATATTGCAGCGCGTGGCGATCGGCCGTTCGGCGATCATGGAGCCGGCGATTTTCCTGCTCGACGAGCCGCTGTCCAATGTCGACGCCGCCTTCCGGGCGGTGATGCGGACCGAATTGAAACAGCTGCAGCGTCAGTTCCGGCAGACCATGGTCTATGTCACCCACGACCAGCTCGAAGCGATGACCATGGCCGATCGCATCGCGGTGATGGACCATGGCGTGCTGCAGCAGGTCGGCACGCCGCTTGAGGTCTACAACGATCCGGCCAACCTCTTTGTCGCCCGCTTCATCGGTGCGCCGGGCATGAACCTGCTCAAGGGCAGGCCGGCGGAAAGCGACCGTGGCCTGGTCATCGATCTCGGGCCGATCGGTGTCACGCCGCCGCTGCCGGACAATCTCGCCCCGGCGGTGAGGGCCGCGCGCGAAGATGTGCTCTACGGCTTTCGGCCTGAGCAGGTGATTCTCTCAGACCGCGGCCTGTCGATGCCGGTAACGTTCGTCGAGCGCATCGGCGCGCGCACCATCGTCCATTTCGGCCAGGGCGAGAGCACGGTGAAGGCGGTGTTCGACAATGACGTCGGGCTGGCGATCGGGCAGACAGCGGTTGTCGCGCCGGCCCAGGCGTCCGTGCGTGTGTTCGACGCCGCCACCGGCCTTGCCATGAAGGCGGGCTGAGACCATGGCCGATATCGTCTTCCGCAATGTGACGAAACGCTATGGCGACACGCTCGCCGTCGACGACGCCTCGTTCACTGTCAACGACAATGAGTTCTTCTGCTTCTTCGGCCCGCCGCTATCGGGCAAGTCGACGGTGCTGCGTCTGGTGCTCGGGCTGGAGACGCCGGACGCCGGCGAAATCCTGATCGGCGGCAGGCCGGTCAACACGGTGTCGCCGGCCGAACGCAATGTCGCCATGGTGTTCCAGAACCTGGCGCTGTTTCCGCATATGAGCGCGCGCGACAATGTCCGCTTTCCCCTGGTCGAACGCCGGGTCGCCGAGGCCGAAATCGAAAAGCGTGTCGCAGACGTCGCGGCCAAGCTGCATATCGGCCACATCCTGCATAAGCCGCCGGCGCAGCTTTCGGGCGGCGAGCGGCAGCGCGTGGCGATCGCTCGGGCGCTGGTGCGCGACCCCAATGCCTATCTAATGGACGATCCAATCTCGGCGCTCGACGCCAGGCTGCGCGAGGAGACGCGCGTCGAGCTGAAACGTATCCAGCGTGAGCTCGGCAAGACGCTGATCTATGTCACGCACGACCAGGAAGAGGCGATGTCGGTCGCCGACCGCATTGCCATCCTGGAGAATGGCAAGATCAGGCAGATCGGCGCGCCGGCCGAGATCTATGACCGGCCGGCCAGCACCTATGTGGCGCGGCTGCTCGGTTCGCCGATGATGAACATCTTGAAGTTGCTACGCGGCGAGGGCGGCGTCGAGGCGGCCGAAGGCACGATCCGCATCGCGGATAAGGCCGCGCCGGCCGATGCCGTCGAGATCGGGCTCAGGCCTGAAGACATCAAGGTCCGGCCCTGGCTGGATCGGGATGGAACATCGGATGGGCGCGCGGGCCGCCCGGCGCGAGTGTTCGAGGTCGAGCCGCTCGGCGGCTATACCGTCGTGACACTCGCTGCCGGGCAGGCGCGCCTGAGCGCGCTGCTGCGCGGCCAGCCGGACATCAGGCCGGATGCCATTGTGGCGATATCCTGCGAGCCGGGCAGGGTGCATTATTTCGGGCAAAGCGGGGGAGCGCTGGCAAGATGACGGCGGCTGCAAGGAACGAGCTTCGGGAGGAACATATGGCTGGCGAAGAAATAGCGGGCAAGGGCTTCGAGCCGGACGTTAAAGTCCGCACCAGGGAATACAAGATCGGCTGCGTCGGCGCCGGCATGATCATGGCCGAATGCCATCTTGCCGCTTACAAGGAAGCCGGTTTTCCGGTAGTGGCGATCGCCTCGCGGACCAAGGCCAGCGCCGAGAAGGTCGCCAGGCGCTGGGAGATCCCGACTGTCCACGACACGCCGGAACAATTGATCGAGGACGAAAACGTCGAGATCATCGACCTTGCCTTTCCGCCCGACCAGCAGCCGGCGCTGATCCGCCATGCGCTGAAGCAGAAGCATATCAAGGCGATCCTGGCGCAGAAGCCGCTGGCACTGTCGCTCAAGGATGCGATCGAGTTGCGCGATGAGGCCGCCAGGGCCGGCAAGATCCTCTCGGTCAACCAGAACATGCGCTACGATCAATCGATGCGCGTGCTGAAGCAGATCATGGACAGCGGCGCGCTGGGCGACATCGTCTTCGCGCAGATCGACATGCACGCCATCCCGCACTGGCAGACATTTCTCGAGGACTACGACCGGCTGACGCTTGCCAATATGAGCGTCCACCATCTCGATGTGCTGCGCTTCCTGTTCGGCGATCCCGACGAGATCACCACGCTGACGCGCAAGGATCCGCGCACCCGCTTCGACCATTCCGACGGCATCACCGTTTCGACGCTGCGGTTCCCGTCCGGGGTGCTCGCCGTATCGCTGGAGGACGTCTGGTCCGGTCCACGCCAGGACGGTTACAAGGACGACCAGCACATCAACTGGCGCGTCGACGGCACCAAGGGCGTCGCCAAGGGCACGATCGGCTGGCCGACAGGCGCCGCCTCGACGCTGACCTATGCCTCGACCGAGACCACCGGCGGCGAATGGGTGACGCCCAGCTGGGACACGATGTGGTTCCCGCATGCCTTCATCGGCGTGATGGAGCAGCTCCAGCACGCTGTGAAGACGGGTGAGCCGCCCGCACTTTCCGTCGCCGACAACGTCAGGACCATGGCGCTGATCGAAGCGGGCTATCGCTCGATCGATGAGGGTCGCACGGTCAAGCTTTCCGAAATCTCGACAAACTCAATCAACTGAATCGCTTACAGGGAGGACTTCACATCATGATGCAGGCAGGTATCTTCACGGGCTATTTCCCGTACGGCCTCAAGGAAACCGCGCAGAAGATCCGCGCGCTCGATTTCAACACGGTGCAGCTCGACCTCCATTTTAGGGATATCGACCTGTCGGCCGGGCAGATCACCAAGGACAAGGCAAGGACTGTTCGCGACACCTTTCGCGACCACAATCTGCCGGTATGCTGCGTGTCGGGTTACACCAACATCATCCATCCCGACATGGGCGAGCGCGAGAGGCGCGTCGGCTATCTGAAGGAGATCATCCGCAATGCGCGCCATTTCGGCACGCCTTACGTGATCTCGGAAACCGGCACCTACAACACCGAGTCCGACTGGGTGCACCATCCGAAGAACAAGACCGAGGAAGGTTTCGAGGAATGCCGCAAGGTCATCGCCGACCTTGCCCAGACGGCCTACGACCACGGCGCGGTCTTCCTGCTCGAAACCTATGTCAACAACGTCGTCGGCTCGGTCGAGGAGACGGTGAAGATGTTCGCGCAGGTCGACCATCCGGGCCTCGGCCTTTTGATGGACCCGACCAACTATTTCGAGACGCACAACATCGACAGGATGGACCAGATCCTCAACCAGGTGTTCGACACGCTGACCGACAAGATCAAAATAGCCCACGCCAAGGACGTCAAGCGCTCGGGCGGCGACAAGTCGGAGAAGCACGCCGACATCGGCGACGAGGACGCGCTGGAGAGCCACACTTTCCGCGGTGTAGGCGAGATCGAGCTGCCGGCGCCCGGCCTCGGTTCGCTGAACTACGATCTCTATCTCAAGCGGCTTGCCGAAAAGCACCCGAACATCCCGGTCATCATCGAGCATCTCTCGGAAGATGACGTGCCGCGGGCCAAGAAATTCCTCGACGGCAAGTTCCGCGCCAACGGGCTCTGACAGGTGTCCTGCGTCGCCGCGGCGGCGCTTTCAGCCGGGAGGAAATATAATGGAGGAAGAGAAATGTTGAAATTCGGATTGAAACTGGCGGCGGCCGCGACGGTGCTCGCCGGTCTCGCATTCAGCTCGCAGGCATTGGCGCAGGAGAAGACGTTCTATCTGCTGTCGCATGGCGGCCCGTCGGATGCATTCTGGCTCGACTGGAATGCCGGTGCCACCAAGGCCTGCGACCAGCTCAAGGTGACCTGCAAGATCTCCTTCAGCGGCGGCGACATGGCGGCGCAGAAGGAAGCTTTCAGCTCAGCACTCGCCGCCAAGCCGGACGGTATCGCCACCACCTCGGCCCAGCCCGGGCTGTGGACGGAAGAGGTGAAGGCAGCCAAGGCTGCCGGCATCCCGATCGTGTTCTTCAACACCGACGATCCGGCAACCGGGCGGCAGGCCTATGTCGGCGCCGATCTCAAGGAGGCCGGTGCCATCTGGGCCAAGTACCTGGTCGACCACAAGATGGTGAAGCAGGGCGACAGGGTGTTCCTGCCGGTGGAAGTGCCTGGAGCCAGCTACCAGCAGCTCGAGACCGAAGGCATCGCCAGCGTCTTCGATCCGCTCGGCATCAAATATGACGTGGTCGATTGCGGCACCGATCCGGCCGGCATCATTGCCAAGATGACCGACTACATGGTGGCCAACAATCCGCCGGCGATCATCGCGCTCGGCGATTCCGTGGCGGCCAGCATCAAGCGGGTGTTCGACAGCGCGGGCGTGCCGGCCGGCAAGATCCCGGTCGTCGGCTGGGGCAATTCCAGGGAAACCGCCGAAGCCGTCAAGGCCGGCTTCGTCAACGCGGCTGCCTGGCAGTTCCCGTCGGCGCAGGGCTTCATGCCGGTGGCGCTGCTCGGGCTTGCCGCCTCGGGTGAACCGATCGGCTACGACATACACACCTTCAGCCTCTACGACGCGACAAGCGTCGAGCCGATCCTGAAACTCTACGACAAGTGATTGAAACTGACGCCCGCCGCGCACGCGGCGGGCGTCACCTTGAAGTATGGTCCAATCCGTCATGACAATTGCCGCAGAAGAGGAAATGCCCGACGTGAAACGCAGGTCGAGCCTGATCCGCTCGCCGCAATTCTCCTCGCTTGTCATCCTCATGGTGCTGCTGGCGGTGTTCGCCATCGCCGACGCCAACTTCCTGTCGCCGCTCAACATCTCCAACATGATGGCCTTCCTGCCCGAGCTCGGCATCATCGCGCTCGGCATGACGCTGCTTTTGACAGCAGGCGAGTTCGACCTTTCGGTCGGCGCCGTGTTCGGGTTGGCGCCGGTCATGGTCATGCTGCTGGTGCAGAGCGGCCAGGTTGATATCGGTGTGGCGCTGCTTGCCGGGCTGCTGCTGTGCGTGGCGATCGGCGCGATCAACGGGCTGATCGTCACCAAGATTGGCATCTCCTCCTTCCTGGTGACGCTGTCGATGCTGCTCGTCGTGCGGGGTGCTGCGCTCTACATCACGCAAGGCTTTCCGCTAAAATCCTGGAACCAGCCAGGCTTTTTCGTGACGCTGCTGGCCGGCAGCTTCAATATCGGAACGTTCCGTTTCTATACGTCCTTGTGGTGGTTCATCGCCCTGTCGTTGCTGGCGATCTACGTGCTGCACTACGCCAAGCTCGGCAACTGGATCAGCGCCATCGGTTCGAACCGTAACGCCGCCGTGGCGCGCGGCGTGCCGGCCGATGCGGTCAAGATCTGGCTGTTCATCCTGACCTCAGTGCTGGCGGGTCTGGCCGGCATGATCAGTGCGTTCCGCATCTCGGCCGCCTCGCCGGTGGCCGGTACCGGTTACGAGCTCGAAGTGATCGCCATGGTGGTGGTCGGCGGCACGGCGCTGACAGGCGGGCGCGGCACGATCCTGGGCACGATCGTCGGCGCGCTGATGCTGCGCAGCATCCGCAACGGTATCGTGCTGATCGGCGTCCCGGGGCTCGCCTACAACATCTTCGTCGGCGTCATCATCCTTGCCATGCTCATCCTGCACGCTTTGCTGCAGAAGAACGCCGCCAGGAGCTGAATATGGAAGTGCTTCGGCTGCAAAACCTGCAAAAATCCTTCGGCAGCGTGCGTGCGCTGAAGAACGCGTCGTTCGCACTCAACGAGGGCGAGGTGGTGGCCTTGTTGGGCGACAACGGCGCCGGCAAATCCACGTTGATCAAAGCGATCTCCGGCGTGTTTCCCGTCGACCGCGGCGACATCTATGTGCGCGGCCAGAAGGTCTCGATCCGCTCGACGCGCGACGCGATGGATCTCGGCATCGAGACCATCCACCAGGACACGTCGCTGGCGCCGGACCTCAGCATCGCGCGCAATCTCTTTCTCGGTCGCGAGCCGGTCAACTTGAAATGGCTGGGCGTGTTCGCGCCGCTCGACCTCGCCAAGCTGCGCGATGCCGCCGCGGCACTTTTGAAGCGGGTCGGCATCTCGAAAAAGCTCGATGCCGATGCGCTGGTCAGCACGCTGTCGGGCGGTGAGCGCCAGTCGATTGCCATTTCGCGCGCCATGCAGTTCGCCGCCAAGGTCATCATCCTCGACGAGCCGACCAACAATCTCGGCGTCGAGGAAACACACGGCGTGCTGCGCTTCGTCAAGGAGGTGCGCGCCGCCGGCCATTCGGTGCTTTTGATCACCCACAACATCCATCACGTCTTTCAAGTCGCCGACCGTATCATCGTCATGCGCCGCGGCGAGATCGTCGCCGAGCAGACGGTCGCCGATACCGACCTGCTGACGGTGGAGAGCATCATCACCGGCGCCGACATGTCGGCGCTGCTCAAGGAGACGAGAGCAAAGTGAAGGAACTGGCCGTCACATGGTAGAGCTTTACGGCAAGACGCTTTCGCGCCGGCAGGTCTCGGAGCGGTCCGGCATGCTGTCGCAGTTCGCCGGTGTGCGGTTGATGACGCTTGGCGACGGGGTGGAGCGCGGCATACGGATGCTCGAGTTCCGCACCGGCTCCGGCCTGCGTTTCACCGCGCTGGTCGACCGGGCGCTTGATATCGCCGATTGCGATTTCAAGGGCCAGGCGATCGGCTGGCATTCGCCGAGCGGCTTTCGTCATCCCGGCCTGCACGAATACGAAGGCGAGGACGGGTTGGCCTGGGCGCGATCCTTTTCAGGCCTGCTTCTCACTTGCGGTCTTGACCATATCCTGTTCATGGACGAGGTGCCGGCTGACAGCTACAATTATCCGCCGAAGAAGACAGTGCGTCATTCGCTGCATGGCCGCGTCAGCACCATTCCGGCGCGATTGACCGGTTATGGAGAGGCCTGGGACGGCGACCGTTGCGTGCTGTGGGCCGAGGCCATCGTCCAGCAGTCGACTGTATTCGGCGAGGATCTGCATCTGTTGCGGCGGATCGAGGCCGATGTCGGCGGCAACGAGATCCGGCTTTCGGACCGGGTCGTCAATCACGGCTTCAACCGGGCGCCGCATATGTATTTCTACCACATCAATGTCAGCCACCCGGTGCTCGACGAAGGCTCGCGCTATCTGGCGCCGATTCGCGACGTTGTCTGGGCGGGCCATGCCGGCGAGCGCTACGAGGCGCAAAAGGTCGGCTATCGCACAGTGCCGGCGCCGCAATTGGGTTTTAAGGAGCAGGTCTGGCAGCACGAGCTCGGCGCCGACGCCGACGGAGACGTGCCGGTGGCGGTGGTCAACGACCGTCTTGGCCTTGGCCTGGAAGTCGTCACGCGCAAAGACCAGTTGCCTTGCGCCTATGAATGGCAGAATTTCCAGGCGGGACAGTATGCGCTGGGCATAGAGCCGTCGACGCATCACGTGCTCGGCAATCTGGCCGCGCGCGAACGCGGCGAGATGATCTGGCTGGAGCATGGCGAGAGCCGCTCCTACAATGCGGTGTTCCGGGTTCTCGACGGCGCCGGCGATATCTCGGCTGCTGAAAGCCGGATCGCGGCGATCGCCGGGCAGCCGCAGCAGGATTATCCGCAGCCGTCAGGCAATTTTCCGGTTCTCGGGGGCAGGTCGTGATGGCGAGGACGATGCGAAGCACCAGTTGGGATGTTGATTCCGGTCGGAGCGGGGAGGGCTCGCGGCCCGTCAGGATTTGGAGGTCATAATAATGGCTGGCACAATGAAGCGCGACTACAGCCTGGTCGGCGAAAGCACGCGCAGGGCGATCGAGACGGGGCTGGCCTCGGCCGAATGGTACCACACCGACGTCTCCCGCAAAGCGATGAAGGAATTGATGCAGCGTTCCGACGGTCCGGCGATCCGCGATACGATCATCTGGATCTTCGCCATCCTGGCTTCCGCCGCCGGCGGCATCTACTTCTGGGGCACCTGGTGGTGCGTGCCGTTCTTCTTCGTCTATGGCGTGCTCTACGGCTCCTCCAGCGACTCGCGCTGGCACGAATGCGGCCATGGCACCGCTTTCCGGACGCGCTGGATGAATGATGTGGTCTACCAGATCGCCAGCTTCATGCTGATGCGCAATCCGGTGACCTGGCGCTGGAGCCATGCCCGCCACCACACCGACACCATCATCGTCGGACGCGATGCCGAGATCGCCGTGATGCGCCCGCCGGACCTTTTGCGTGCGGCGCTCGCTTTCACCGGCATCCTTGATTTTCGCTATTCGCTTCCGGCGCTGGTGCGCCAAGCATTCGGCAAGCTGACGCCCGACGAGAAAAGCTACGTCCCCGAGATGGAACAGCACAAGGCCGTCATCGCCGCGCGCTGGCACGTCGCCATCTACATCGCCACGATTGCGCTCGCCCTCACTATGCGGTCCTGGGTGCCGCTGGTGCTCATCGGCGTGCCGCGCCTCTACGGCACCTGGCACATGGTGCTGACTGGCCTGCTGCAGCACATCGGTCTCGCCGACAATGTGGTCGATCATCGGCTCAACAGCCGGACCGTCTACATGAACCCGATCAGCCGGTTCATCTACTGGAACATGAACTACCACGTCGAGCATCACATGTTCCCGATGGTGCCCTATCATGCGCTGCCCAGACTGCACGAGCTGATCAAGCACGATTTGCCGGAGCCGAACCCGTCGATGTGGCATGCCTATCGCGAGGTCTGGCCGGTCCTGCTCAGGCAACTCAAATACGAGGACTATTTCCTCAAGCGCGAACTGCCTCCGACGGCGCGGCCGTATCGTGGCGAGTTCCACGAAGTGAACATGTCGGCAGCAGCTGAATAGGCACCGCGCGCCGCCGCAATGCAGAAATTTCGGGAGAAATAGAGATGGCCGATTGGGTCGAAGCGTGCGCTGTGGACGACGTCGACGAAGAGGATGTCATCCGCTTCGATCATGGCGGCCGCACCTTCGCGATCTATCGTTCCCCGGATGACGAATTCTTCGCCACAGACGGGTTTTGCACGCATGAGAAGGCCCATCTGGCCGACGGGCTGGTCATGGACGACATCATCGAATGCCCCAAGCACAATGGCCGCTTCAATTACAAGACCGGCCAGGCCAAAGGGGCTCCCGTCTGCGTCAATCTGCAGACCTATCCGGTCAAGGTCGAAGCTGGCAAGGTGATGATCCAGATCTAAAGCATGATCCCGAAAAGTGGGAACCGGCTTTTGCTGCGCTGGCCTTCGGTTCGGAAAAGATTATGCAAATTGAATCCTGACCGGCCTTCCGTTCACGTAACAAAGGGGACCAAATCGATGAGCCGTAAAAGACCCACGATCGCCGATCTGCGCGCCATAAAGGGCAAGCGGCAACTGACCATGCTGCGCGTGTTGACGATGGACGAGGCCGATGCCGCCGAAAGAGCCGGGGTCGACATCGTGTCGGTGCCGCCTGAATTGGTGCTCAACCCGCAATATCGCGATGCCGCACCCAGCCTGTTCACCATGCCGGGCGACAATTTCTACGAGATCGGCACAGCCGACGATTTCGTCCGCTGGGCGTTCCGGCTCTACAAGGCGAGCGCCGACGCGGTCTATTGCAGCGCTGGTTATGCCACTGTCAAACGGCTGGCTGATGACAATATCCCGGTGATCGGCCATGTCGGCCTGATCCCGTCGCGCGCCACCTGGACCGGCGGCTTCAAGGCGGTCGGCAAGACGGCCAACAGCGCCATGCAGATTTTCGAGGCAGTCAAGCGGTACGAGGCGGCCGGCGCGGTCGGCGCCGAGATCGAAGTGGTGCCGGTCGAGGTGGCCAAGGCGATTTCGGAGCGCACCTCGCTGATCATGCTGTCGATGGGGGCGGGCACCGGCTGCGACGCGCAATATCTGTTCGCCGACGACATCCTTGGCCAGAACCGTGGCCACATGCCCCGCCATTCCAAGGTCTACCGCAATTTTGCCGCCGAATATGACCGCCTGCAGGCGGAACGCATCGCCGCTTTTGCCGAATATGTCGCCGACGTGAACAGCCTGGCCTATCCAGAAGACAGGCATGTGGTGCATATGGACCCGGACCAGCTCGGTCTGTTCATGAAAAGGGTCGACGGCGCGACCTGAGCAAGGCGGCGTGAACCAGCTAGGCCAGCCAGTTCCCATTGGCGAGCGCTGCATGAAGCGCTTCGGCCTCGACGCCGAGCGGCCGGTCTTGCTTAAGCAGAGGGACAAGCGCGCGCACCGCCGCATGAATCGTGGCGGTCGCCGGCGCCAGCGCCAGCCCGTGGCGCAGGTCGACGGCCTGTGCGGCCGCCATCAGCTCGAAGGCGATCATCCGCTGCCACAGCACGATCATGTCGGTGCATTTCGAAACGGCCAGCGGTGCTTGCGTGGCATGGTCCTCGACGCCTTCCGAGACGGCCAGGAAGTCGAGCATTACCGGGTTGGCCTTGTGGCGGATGGCGGCGAGGATAGCGGTCACCGTCTTTTGCAGCGGCACGAAGCCGGCCGAAGCGCCGCCGACCGGCGACAGATATTTGGGCAGTCCGTTGCGGCCTGAGCCGGTGAGCTGGATGAAGCGGGCAGCACAGGCAGCCGCACATTGAGCGATGGCAAGGCCAAGCGTCTCGAAGGCCAGCGACAGCGACGGGGTGTGGAAATTGCCGGTCGACAGCACCATGTCGTCGTCGCCCAGCACCAGCGGATTGTCGGCGGCGGCGTTAAGCTCGATCTCGACGGCTTGCCTGGCATGATCGATTGCCTGCAGCAGCGCGCCGTGGATCGATGGCATGCAGCGGATCGACAACGGGTCCTGCAATGTCGTCGGCGTCGGCGCCTTGTCGCGTGCCAGCAGATCGCGCAAACCTTGCGCCGCCTGCTGCTGGCCGGCGGCCGGTCGCGCCGACTGCAAGCGCGGATCGAGGATCGTCTGGTTGGCGCCGAGGCCTTCCATGGTCAGCGCGCCCGCCTGCTGTTGTTGCGCGAAGGCGGACAGTGCGTCGACCACCGCCAGCGCGCCGCTGCCGGCGGACACCGCCGAGGCGCTTATCAGCGACAGCCCGTCCTTGGGGGCGAGGCTGACGGGGGCGAGGCGCGCCATTGCCAGCGCCTTGGCCGCCGGCATGCGCCGGCCCTGAAACTCGGCTTCGCCATCGCCGGTCAGTATGCGGCCGAGCGTTGCCATCAGCACCAGGTCGCTGTCGCCGATCGAGCCCAGCGACGGCATCACCGGATGCACGCCGGCATTGAGCGCGTCGGTGAGTGCGACGAAAACCTCCGATGAAATGCCAGAACCGCCGGCCGAAAACATCGCCGCCCGGGCAAGCATCGTCGCGCGCACGATGTCTTGCGGCAGCACGTCACCCACGGCGCCGCTGCGGCCGTCCAGCAACTGGCGCTGGAAGGCGCTGGCGTCGCCGCTGACCGACGTGCCGAGATTGGCGCCGAGCCCGGTGTTGAGCCCATAGATCGGCTGGCCTGAGGCGGCGGCGCGGTCGAGCACTTTTCGCGCCCTGTCTAGCCTCTCCATGACCGCAGGGGCTACTTCGACCTTGCGTCCGTCGCGGGCAATCGCCGCGACATCCTCGACGCGAATGCCGGCCCCGGTGAGGACGAGCGCACTCATGCAAAGCGCAGCCGCTGGCCGATGCCTTGGGCCTGCGCCTTGGCCAGCATCGCCTTGCCCAGCGCGATATCGGAGAGCGACAGGCCGCGATGCCAGAACAGGATCGTCTCGTCGTCGCTCTGGCGTCCTGGCTTTAGACCGGCGGCGATCTGGCCAAGTTCGGCGTGCAGCGTCTGTTCGCTCAGGCGTCCGGTCTCGACATGGGCGCGCAGCGAGCCGAATTTGCCGCCCTTGCACTGGCCCCAGTCGTCGACGACGATCTTTTGCATGATGTCGGTCAACGACAGCTCCACCGCGCTCATCGTCCCGTAGGGCATCACCAGCGCGCCGGGCCTGATCCATTCGGTCTTCAGCAGCGGCTGCGGTTCCGGCAGCCGCGAGGCCTCGACGATGATGTCGGCGCCCTCGACGCAAGCGCGCCAGTCGGTGACCGCCGTGACCTTCTTGCCGAGATCGGCGGACAGCTTGGCGGCAAAGCCGTCGCGGCTTTCCGGCCGGCGCGAATGCACGCGGATCTCGTCAAAGTCGAAAAGGTGGTCGAGCAGGCGCACGTTCCAGTAGGCGGTGCCGCGCGCGCCGATATGGCCGAGGATCTTCGACGTTTTTTTCGCCAGATGTTTTGCGCCGATGGCAGTGACGGCACCGGTGCGCATGTCGGTGATCCCAGTGGCGTCGAGAATGGCGCGCGGCGTGCCGGTGCGCGGATCGAAGAGGTTGAGGATTCCGAATTCTGATGGCAGGCCGTGCAGGTAATTGTCGACATAGTCACCGACAATCTTGACGCCGGCCGCATCGAGCGGCGCGACGTAGCCGCGCAGGACATTGAAATGGCCGTTGAAGGACGGGTCCGGCTCGAGATGGACGCGCGGCTCGATCACCGTCTGGCCGTTGCCCTGCGCCATCAGGCCGGCCTCGACCGCTTCGATGATTTCGGCATCGGTCATGTCAAGCGCTTCGATGTCGAGGGCGTTGAGATAATCGATGTAGATGGGCTTCATGCGCAGATTGGTCCTGATGAAGAGGGCGTTCCTAGTCAGAAGAGACGAAACGAAATCGCGAAGCGTCAAAGTTCGATGGCGAGTTTCAGTCATCGCATAACAGGTCGCGATACGACACGAAAGTTTGTTGGTCCATATCTGGACGGCGCCGCTCAAATGCTGTTCAAACCGGTGCGTCATCGATTTGCTGGACAATTGCCTGGTTCCCGGTGGCGCGGGAAAAACTTTCGTACAGTTCTGCGCATGACCGCCATTCCCGAAAACAAAGCCTTGGCCGAGACCGGGACCACGGCGCGGCAGGCGCGGCGCGTGGCGCTGATCGTCGCCGTCGCCTTCTTCATGCAGCTTCTGGATTCGACGATCATCTCGACGTCGCTGCCGCAGATGGGAGAATCCTTCGGCGTACCGGCGGTGGCGATGAGCATCGGCATGACCGTCTATATGCTGACCATGGCGGTGTTCGTGCCGCTGTCGGGCTGGCTCGCCGACCGCTTCGGCGCGCGAAACATCTTCCTCGTGGCGATTGCGCTGTTCACGCTGGCCTCGATCGCCTGCGGCATCTCGCAGAACCTGACTCAGTTCGTCGCCGCGCGTGCCGTGCAGGGCCTGGGTAGCGCGCTGATGACGCCGGTCGGCCGAATCCTGGTGCTGCGCAACGCCTCGAAGTCCGAGCTGCTCAACGCCACCGCGCTGATCACCTGGCCGGCGCTGTTCGCGCCGGTGATCGGGCCGGTGCTTGGCGGCTTTATCACCACGTATCTCTCCTGGCACTGGAATTTCTTCATCAACATTCCGCTCGGCGCAGCGGGACTAGCGCTGGTCGCCCGCTTCATTCCCGGCGACCGCGACTCCGAAACCAGGCCGCTCGACTGGCCGGGCTTCCTTCTGACCTCGGTCGGGCTCGCCTCAATGCTCTACGGCCTCGAGCGCATCGCCCATCCGGAAGACGGCGCCATGCCGACCGTAGCGCTGCTTGTCGCCGGCACCTTGGTCGGCTGGCTGGCCGTGCGGCATCTGGCGCGCGCAAAAAATCCGCTGCTCGACCTCACGGCATTCAAGGTACAGACTTTCGCCATCTCGACGCTGTCGGCCGGCACCATTTTCCGGGTCGCCATCAACGCCACGCCGTTCCTGCTGCCGCTGCTGTTCCAGGTCGGCTTCGGCCTGAGACCCGTCGATGCCGGCATGCTGATCCTGGCCTATTTTCTGGGCAATCTCGGCATGAAGACGGTGACGACACCGACGCTGAAGCGCTTCGGTTTCCGTTCGGTGCTGGTCGTCAACGGGGTGATCGCATCGCTGTCGATCATGGCCTGTGCGGCGATATCGCCGCAGACCCCGCAAGCGCTGGTGGTGGCGCTGATGATGATTGCCGGGCTGTCGCGTTCGATGCAGTTCACCGCGCTCAACACGCTGGCCTTCGCCGATGTGGCCTCACCGCAGCGGAGCTCGGCAGCGACGTTGTCCAGCATGCTGCAGCAAGTGGCGATGCTGTTCGGCGTAGCGGTCGCCGCGGCGCTGCTCAACTTGTCGCAGATCGCGAGAAGCGGGCCGGTGCTCGACCTCTTCGACTTCCGCCTCGCCTTCCTGGCGATCGGCGCTATCGGGCTCGCGGCCTCGTTCCGCTTCTTGGCGCTGCCGCCGACGGCGGGCGCCGAGGTTTCGGGCCACTTTCCGCGGAACTGAGGTCGGGCTTGACCTTCTCCCCGTGTGGGAGAAGGTGGCCGAGCCCACGGGTCTTGCCTCCGGCAAGCCCGAGGATAGGCTCCGTTCGGTCGGATGAGCGACTATCTCTGATGTCAAGTTGCATTAGCGAACTCTTTGCGCGCATCGCGTGCTTTTGCATTGAGAATGACGAGCAGCTTTCTGGCGAGTGCGATGCGGATGACCATCTTTTCCTTTCCGGCGGCCTGCAACCGTTGATTGAAGGCGCCGAGGTGAGGATCGTAGCGGGCAACGATGCGGGCAATGAGGAAGAGGATGGAGCGCGGTCCTGCGCGCCCGCCCCGCACCGGCCTTCGGCCACTGCGCTTGCCGCTGTCGTTGGCGATCGGCGCCAGGCCGGCCAGCTTGGCGATGGCCTTGTTGGAGAGCAGGCCGATCTCAGGCAGTTCGGCCATCAGCCGCGCCACGGTGCGGGAGGCCACGCCCTTGAGCGAGCGGAAGGCCTGGTCGAGGCATGCCCACAGTGGATCGTCGTCGATCAGCGAGGCGATCTCGCCCTCGAGCCGGCGGCCCTGGCGCTTGAGCACGGCAATGACCTCATCGAGGCTGGCAATGGTCTCGGCATCGGGCGGCAGCGCTCTTGCGCTGCTTCTGAACGGTGAGATCGTCCGTCACCTGGCAAAGCCGGGCGACCAGCGCCTTGAGCCGCTGCTGGGCCGCACTCGGCGGCGGCGTCGGCTGCAGCCGTTTGACCTGCGCATAATGGGCAATGACGGCGGCGTCGATCCTGTCGGTCTTCTCCAGATAGCCCATCGCCTCGGCGAAGCGGCGCACGCTGCGCGCGTTGACGATGCCGCAGGGCTGATCCATCTCCCACAGAAGCAGGTAGGCAAGACGCTCGTAGCCGCCGCTCGCCTCCATGACCACGAGCTCGACGCCGTGAGACCGACAGAAGGCGGCAAGCTCGGCTATGCCTGCCGCGTCATTGCCGAAACGGCCCCACGCGCCGCTCGGCACGACATGGGCGTCGAGCCAGTCCTTCGAAATATCTATTCCACAGATGGTCTTGTTCACGGTAACCTGCCTTGTGCGTACGATTGGAGCCAAGCGACTATTCGGTCGTGCGTGACGTTGGCGAAGATCCCAAGCTCATCCACGGTTGTAACCGGAGGGTAACGGGCGACTTCGCCATGCCTCGGGCCGGATGGCCATCCGACCCGAGGCACAGTCGCTTCCATCGCACAAAAAACCTTCCGTGCAGATACAAGGGGTGCTGGAAGAAACGCGGCGCGCAAATATAAAACGATTTGAAGCGCTTACATCTTCTATGCAACGATCCTTCCAGCACCCCTCATCCGACCTCGCTTCGCGAGGCCACCTTCTCCCACAAGGGAGGGGAGGTCAGCGCGTCACACCGGCCGATACACGCGCTCCGCCGTGTTCCAAAAAATGCCCGCCTCGGCGGCCGCGCCATGCTTCGCCACCGCGTCGCGGTGCGCCTTGATCAGCTCGGCGTGGCTGGTCCACAGTTTCTCGATCGGGAAGTTCGAGCCGAACATCAAATGGTCGCTACCGAGGATGTCGATCGCGTTGTCGACGATGTAGGCGATCAGCGCCGGGTCGTTGCGGTGGACGAAGGTGCCGAGCCCGGAGAGCTTGGCATAGAGATTGGGCGCCGCCGACAGAGTGCGCAGACCGGCTTTCCAGACTTGCGTGGTCTCCTCCGACATGTCGGTCAGCATGCCGGCATGGGTGAGGATGAAATTGGTCTCGGGATTTTCGCCGACAAGCGTCAGCCCGTCCTTCATCTGAGCCGGGAAAAGCTGCAGGTCGAACGACAGGCCGTAGTCCTTCAGTCGCGCTACGTTGGCCCGCACCTTCGGGTCGATGACCTGATCGGGGAAGGCGGCGAAGCGGAAGGCCGGCGTTTCGTGCCAGTGCAGCTGCATGCGCACGCCGCGCAGCAGAGGGTACTTGATCAGCCGGTCGATCTGGGGCCTGATATCGTCCACCGTCATGTCGGCATAGCCGACGATGGCATGCGGCCAGCCGGTCTCGTTGGCCGTCTTCTGCAGGAAGGTGACTTCGGTCTCGAAATCCTCCTTCGCCCAGTTGGTCTGGACGTAGACCGCCTTCTCGACGCCAGAGCCTTGCTGATCGGCGAGGAACTCCTCGATAGGGTAGTCGCGGCGGATCGGCTCGTAAGGGCCGAAGATGCGCGGCACCATCGGCCCGCGCAGCCACGGCTGGTCTTCTTGGCGCCAGATGTGGAAATGCGCGTCGATCGCCTTTTTCATCATGAAACCCTCTTCCAGATTGCTGCGGCCGCCGGAGCGGGGCGGGCGAGCGACAGGATGAAATCGCTAAGACCCGAGATCGAAGAACCATCGACCAGATCGTCGAGCACCGGCAGCATGGCGCGAAGCGCTGCCGTGGCCGGCTGGAAACGCGGGTCGCCGGCCAGCGGTGTCGCCAGCGACAGCCGGAAAGCGCGGGCGCTCAGCCGGCGCATCGCCATCTCAAGCTCGGCATGGCCGCCGCGCTCCAGCGCATCCGACAGGATGACAACCGCAGCGCCGCGCGCGAAGGCGGAGAAGCGCGGCACCGACAGGAAGGCGAGCAGCGCCAGCCCCATACGGGTGCCGCCGTCCCAGTCATCGACCTGCGCGGCCACCCGGGCCAGCGCCTGGTCGCGGTCGCGAACGCGCAGCGCTGTGGTAATGCGGGTCAGCCGCGTGCCGAAGGTGAAAATTTCGGCCCGGTCCGCGCCTTGCACCGCCGCATGCGCCATTTTGAGATAGTCCGATGTGTAGAGCTTCATCGAGCCCGACACGTCGATCAGCAACAAAAGCTTGCGCGGCACCATTTGCCGGCGGCGCAGCAGCGGCGACGGCACGTCGCCGTCGGCACTGACGATTTCGCGGAGCGAACGGCGCAGATCGAGCTTGCCGCGCGCGTGCGTTCGCACGGTGCGGAAGGAGCGACGGACGGGCAGGGCGGTAGCGAGCTTGCGGCGGAAGGCGGCAAGCCCGTCGCCGTCACGCTGGAAGTCGCGGGCGCTCAGCTGTTCGGCGCCGGACGACAGCTCGCCGCCTTTCTCCTGGCGCGCCACCTCGATCTCTTCATCGCTGGCGCCGCCGTCGTCTTTGACGCGGGTTTCCTCGTCGGCCTCGCCTTCGGCCACGGCCGCGGTGTTGCCGTAGAAATGGCTGTGGAAATGCGCCTCGAATTCGTCGCGGCGGTCGGGCGGCGGCGCCAGCGTGGCAAGGGCCGCTTCGTGGATATCGGCCATCGACCGCGGGCCAAGCAGCGTCACCGCCTGCATGAAGCCTGACACCTGCTCGGGCGCCACAGGGAAGCCATAGCGGCGCAGCAGCCGGCCGAAGCCGAGCAAGGGTGCAGCCGCCCGGGGTAAGGCCGCGGCGCTCACGCCAGCGCCTCCTCGACGATTCGGCCAAGCTCGGGGGCGATGTAGGACAGGTCTTCCTCGTCCTTGATCAGCACTCCGATGGCGCGGCGAAAAGCTTCCGGCCACGGGCTGCCGCCTTTTTCGAGGATCGTCGCGGCGTTCGCCCATTCGACCGCTTCGGCGATGCCCGGCGGCTTGGCCAGTGGCCGAGCGCGGATGTCGCGCACGGCGGAAGCCACGGCGCGCGCGGTCGCCTCGGCGACGTCACCGGCGCGCAGCATGATGATGGCGGCCTCGCGCTCGGCGTCGGGGTAGGTAATCCAGTGGTAGACGCAGCGGCGCCGCAGCGCCTCGGCCAGTTCGCGGGTGCGGTTCGAGGTCAGGATGACGATCGGCTGCGATTTGGTGCGAATAGTGCCGCGCTCGGGAATGCTGATCTGGAAATCGGACAGGAACTCCAGGAGCAGCGCTTCGAACTCATGATCCGAACGGTCGATCTCGTCGACCAGCAGCACGCGCTTTTCCGGCGCCTTCAGCACCTGCAGCAGCGGCCGCGCGATCAGGAAACGGTCGTCATAGATGTCGATCTCGTGCTCGCCGGCGTGGCGGATGGCGAGCAACTGGCGCTGGTAGTTCCATTCGTAGAGCGCGTGTGCTGCGTCGATGCCTTCATAGCATTGCAGCCGCACCAGATCGCGCCCGAGCAGTTCAGCTATCGCCTTCGCTGCTTCGGTCTTGCCGACGCCGGGCGCGCCTTCGAGTAGCAGCGGCTTGCCCAGCCTGATCGCCAGAAAGATGGCGGTGGCCAGGCTCTCATCGGCCAGATAGCGCGAGGCGGCGAGGCGGGATGCCACCGCCTCCGGCGACGTCGCGACAGTCTCGGCGCTTCTCTTGGGCATTTCCAGCACTCAGTTCGGCGCGCCGGCTTGCGCTTTCAGCGCCCGCAGAATGCGCTCCGGCGTGATCGGCAGCGTGTCGATGCGCACGCCGACCGCGTCGAAGACGGCATTGGCGACTGCCGGGATCTGCGGGTTGGCGCACATTTCGCCTGGTCCTTTGGCGCCATAGGGTCCGTCGGCCGAGGGCCGTTCCAGCACGATGATCTCGGTTTGCGCAAGATCGCCAGGACCCGGCATCAGATATTGGTTGAAATCGGTGCCGCCATGATCGCGGTTCGGGTAATAGGGTTCGGTCGTCTCGTAGAGTGCGTGGCTGATGCCCATCCACGAGCCGCCGACGAGCTGCTGCTCGACCATTTTCGGGTTCAGCGCGCGGCCAATCTCGAAGACATTCTTCACCGTCAGCACGGTGACCTCGCCGGTTTCGTCATCGACCTCGACCTCGGCCACGGTGCAGGCGTGCGCATAGCAGGTCGACGGTTTCATCGCGCCGGTTTCTTTCTCGGGATATGAGCGCGGGATCAAAAACATGCCGCGGCCGGAAATCGAGCGGCCGCGCTTGAAATGCGCCGACAGCGCGACATCGAAGATCGAGATCGATTTTTGCGGGGCGCCCATGACCAGGATGTTGCCCTGGCCGTCGATCTCGAGGTCCGAGGCATTCACTTCCAGCTCCTCGGCCGCCACTTCCAGCATCACCTGGCGGGCTTCCCTCGCCGCTTGGATGACAGCGTTGCCGGCGCGATGCGTGCCGCGCGAGGCGAAGGTGCCCATGCAGTGTGGGCCGGTGTCGGTGTCGGCGGTGTCGACGACGACGCGGTCGGTCGGCACGCCGATCGTCTCCGCGCAGATCTGCGCCATGATCTGCTTCATGCCCTGGCCGAGATCGACACTCGACAGCGTCACCATGAAATTGCCGGTCGGCGTCGAATGGACCAGCGCCTGCGTCGGGTCGCCGCCGAGATTCATGCCGGTCGGATAATTGATCGCGGCGACGCCGCGTCCGCGCCTGATCGCCATCTCAAGCTCCCTTCGCGTAGGACGACATCGCCATGAACTTCTCCGCCACCGGCCAGTTGGCGGCGCGCGAGGCTTCCTGCATGCACTCGATCAGAGCCGCGCCTTCGGTCGGCTGGCGGTGCGCCTTCATGTCGCCGTCGCGGTAGGCGTTGATGAAGCGGAATTCGAGCGGGTCCATGCCGATCAGCCGGGCAAGCTTGTCCATCTGCACTTCCAGCGCGAAATCGCCGATGGTGACACCGAAGCCGCGCATGGCGGAGGAGGGGGTGCGGTTGGTGTAGACGCAGTAGGTGTCGATCCAGACATTCGGGATCGTGTAGGGGCCGGGATAGTGGCCCGCGCCCTTCTGCGCGCCATAGGGCGAGTGGCGCGAATAGGCGCCGGCATCGGTATAACCGGTGACCTTGCGGGCGACGATGCGACCGTCCTTCATGACGCCGTCCTTGATGACGACCTTTTCCGCCGCGCGCGGCGAGGAGATCTGCATCTCCTCCGCGCGGCTGTAGATGAAGGAGACCGGACGCCCGGTCAGCTTGGCGCCGAGGATCGCAATCGGCTCGACAATGACGTCGACCTTGCCGCCAAAACCGCCGCCGACTGTACCGCCGACGAAATGCAGTCTGTTGCCGGGCATCTGCAGGATGATCGAGGCATTATCGAGCGTGAAGAACATCGCCTGCGTGTTGGTGTAGCAGGTGAAGCGATCGTTGCCCTCAGGGGCGACGATGCAGCCGGTCGTCTCGGTCGGCGCATGCTCGATCGGCGACGATTGGTAGGTCTGTTCGAGCACGTGATCGGCGCTGGCGAAGCCGGCCTCGACATCGCCGAAGCGCACCTTGCGGCATTCACCGCTGTCATAGAGATAGTAGTTCCGGCCGTGATATTCGTTGACTATCGGCGCGCCGGGCTTCAGCGCTTCCTCCATGTCGAAGACCGCCGGCAGCACCTCGTAATCGACCTTGACCTTGGCCGCCGCCTCCTGCGCGGCACGCTCGGTCTCGGCCAGCACCGCCACCACCGCCTCGCCCTTCCAGCGCACCTTGCCGTCGGCCAGCACCGTCTCGTCCTCCGGCCCGATCTGGATCAGGATCAGGATGGTGTAGACATTGTGCGGGACGTCCTTGGCGGTCAGAATTTTCACCACGCCCGGATGCTTTTCGGCCTCGGAAGTGTCGATGCTGCGGATGCGGGCGTGATGGTGCGGGCTGCGCACCATCTTCAGATGCAGCATGCCGGGGAAATTGCGGTCGGCGAAATAAGTGGTCTTGCCGGTGACGTGACCGGGTGAATCCGAACGCGGCCGCGGTTGGCCGATCTCGTGCAGATCGTCCTTGCGCTGGTCGGCGAAATAGCTCTTGCGGAGTTCCATCTTTTTGACTCCCGTCAGGCCGCATTCTGCGAATTGGACCGCGCGGCGGTCAGCACCGCCTGGATGATCGGCTCGTAGCCGGTGCAGCGGCAGATATTGCCCGACAGAGCTTCGACCACCTCGTCGCGGCTGGGGTTCGGCGTGTGGTCGAGCAGCACCTTGGCGGCCATGATCATGCCCGGCGTGCAGAAGCCGCATTGCGTGGCGAAGACGTCGAGGAAGGCGCGCTGCAAAGGGTGCAGCACGCCGCCTTCCGAAAGACCTGACGTCGTGGTGATGGCGGCGCCGCTGCAGGTCTCGGCCAGCGTCAGGCAGGAAAGCCGCAGCTCGCCGTCGATGATGACCGAGCAGGCGCCGCATGTGCCCTGATGGCAGCCGCCCTTCGGCGAGGTGTCGCCGATCTTGTCGCGCAGCGCATGAAGCAGCGTCGTGCCGCTGTCGATGAATTCGGCCTTCTCCGCGCCGTTGAGCGTGAACTGAACCGGGACCTTTGCCATCTTTTCTACTCCTTGCGCCGCAGCCAGGCGGACTTACCTGCCATTGGCTTTCAGGCGAGCAAAAGCCGGCCGAGATGGACCGGCAGGACTTCGTTGCGATACCAGGCACTGGCGATCGGATCGGTGATCGGCGCGGTGCCGTCGCTCGCAACGGCCAGCGCCGGCGCGATGCCGTCGCTGGTGAGTATTCTGCCGAGCAGCGCCTTCTCCGCCGCCGTCGCGCGCATCGGACGGTCGGCCATGCAGCCAAGCGCGATCCGCGCCGAAGTCACGGTGCCGTCCGGCGCCTGTTCCAGCACGGCGGCGATGCTCAGCACCGAGACGCCCTTCGGCTTGATCCGCGACACTTTCAGGAAGCGAAAGCCGCCTTCCACTGACAAGCTGAAGCCGACCGAAGTGACGATGGCGTGATTGCTTTCGCGCTTTGCCAGGAAGGTTTCGATCGGCATCTCGCCGCCATCGATGCTGACTGTTGCGTCCAGCGCCAGCAGCGCCACGGTGAAATCGCCATAGGGCGCCGGGGCGAAGAGATTGCCGCCGACCGTCGCCATATTGCGGATCGCCGGGCCGCCGACGGCGCGCGCGGCGCGGGCAAGGGAAGAGAGGGCCGGGTGACGGGCGATCGCCGCCATGGTCACCGAAGCGCCGATGCGGACCTTGCCGCCGGAAACAGTGATGGCCGACAGCGCCGGCTCGGTCGACCTGATAAGACTGGAGACCGAGACATCGCCTTCATTGGCGGCGCGCACGGCCAGCGTGCCGCCGCCGAGATAGCGGGTGCCGGCGGCTTTCAGCGCCGCATTGGCGTCCTTGACCGTCGAGAAAGTCTGCAGTGCAAGCGCCATGGAACGCTCCCTTGGCTCAGCTTTGGCCAGCGAAATGACTTTTCAAAGCGTTGAAACCGCCCTGGAAGACGTTGGCGCCCATGCCTTCGGCCAGCTTGTCGGCTTCCTCGGGAGCAGCGTCGAAGCTGGCGGTCCATTCGGCATACGTGCGGTCGCCATCGGTCACCCGCCGCAGCTGCAGCGTCGCCTTGTGGTTGGTGAGCGGTTGGGGCGTCTCCAGGATGGAGTAGCTGACGAGGAAATTGTTGTCGGAGAAGTCGAGCAGCTTTTCGCGGATGCGGGCGCCGCTGGCGAGCTGAAAGTTGCGCACGCAGCCGATCGCGCCGGCATCCTTGCCGTCCTCGATATGGCTTTCGACCATGCGCGGGTGCCAGCTCGGCAGACCGTTGAAGTCGCGAATGCGCGCCCAGACCTTTTCGACCGGTGCGTCGATGACGCTGGAGATGGTGACTTTCGCCATATGATCGTTCCCTTGCAAATATCTGTGTCGCGAGGGTAGGGCGGCGAGCCCGGCGGCGCTTATCAATGCGTCTTGAACGCCTATCAATAAGTCTGAAAATGTTCAGGAGATGGCCCGCGCCGCCTCGCGATAGAGTGTCGGCGGAACGCCGACATGATCGCGGAAGAAGCGCGAGAAATTGCCCTGCGTGGTGAAGCCGAGATTGCAGGCGACCGAGATCAGCGGCTCCTGTGACCATTGCAACTGCCGCACTGCTTCCTCCATGCGCAGCGTGTTCCAGTAGACGTTGGGCGTCAGATTGGTCTGCTCCTTGAACAGCGCGAAGAAATGCGGCCGCGACAGGCCGACGCTGCGCGCCACATCATCGAAGCAGATGCGTTCGCAGACATTGGCCTTCATCAGCTGGATCGCCTTACGGACACGAAAATCCTGCATGGTGTGGACCCGGGCGCGCGCCACTTGCGGCGCCGAGGCGTCGGCGGCGTCGAGCACGCTGTCGATGAAGCGCTCGATCTCGTAATTGGCGATGTCGTCGATGCTCTCATTGTCGCTGAGATGGTCGAGTAGGTTGGCTGCCGCCTTGTGCAGCCAGGGCTCCAGCGTGATCGCCGGCGCTGAAAATAGCGGCGCGGACGACGGCAGGTCGCGGCGCCGGCGCGCCCAGTCCGGATCGATGTAGAAGGCGAGGAACAGGCCGGGCCGGCCGTCGCGGGACAAAGCGTGGCTGTGCGGCTGGAAGGAATTGATGCCGGCGGCGGTGCCCGGCCCAAGCCGCACCGTCTCGCGGCCGATGGTCATCTCGCCGGCCGTGCCTTCCAGCCAGATGATTATATGCGCCTCGACATGGGCATGAGTGACGAAGTCGCTGGCGACGTTCAGGACAGAAACATGTCCGAACCGGCCCCAGTAGAGCCTGATCGCTTCAGTCATGGGTATATCCTCCCGCAGGCGACTGGCCTCCCTTCGCCTGCAATGGGGATAGTGTGGCTCAGTCCGGGCCTGCGTCAAGGCACATGCGCACGCCTGGGGCCCGTCATGGGCCGTACCGGCCGATTTTCAGACTGAGCGATAGCCAAGGGAAACGAATAGCGCTCGTGACCTACGGCCTATTCATTGCGCCTGAAATTGCGGAGCCGGTCGAACAGGACGGCCAGCAGAATGGCACCGCCGATGAACACCCCTTGCCAGAAGGCGTTGATGCCGAGCAGGCCGAGGCTGTTGCGGATCACTTCGATCAGCGCCGCGCCGACGACGGCGCCAAAGGCCGTGCCCATGCCGCCGGCCAGGTTGGCGCCGCCGATGACGGTGGCGGCGATGACCTGGAGCTCCATGCCATTACCGAGATTGGTGGTGACGGCGCCCAGCCAGCCGGTCTGGATGATGCCGGCAAGGCCCGCCGCCAGCGCCGAGATCATGTAGACCGCGACCTTGATCTGGCGCACCGGAACGCCGGTCAGCGTCGCCGCATGCTCGTTGCCGCCGATGGCGAAGATGTGCCGGCCGAATTTCGTCCAGCGCAGGACAAAGCCGGTGATCAGCGCCAGCAGGATGGTATAGAGCACCGGATTGGCGATGCCGAACACAAAGGCGCCGCCGCCCAGCGCCAGTAGCTTGTCGTGATCGGGCCCGAACTGGAAGACGACGGTGTTGTTGGAGGCGACCATGGCCAGGCTGCGGGCTATCGACAGCATGCCGAGCGTCACCACGAAGGGCGGAAAGCCGAGATAGGCGATCAAGATGCCGTTGAAGGCGCCGATGATCAGCGCCGTCGCGATCGCAGCGGCAATGCCGATCTCGATGCCGTAGCCGGCATGCATGGTCACGGCCAGCACCATCGAACACAGGCAAAGCACCGAACCGACCGAAAGGTCAATGCCGCCGGTGATGATGACGAAGGTCATACCGAGCGCGACGATTGCGACGAAGGTGACGTTGCGGGTGATGTTGTAGAGGTTCTTCGTCGTGGCGAAGGAATCCGTGGCCACGGACAGGAACAGGCAGGCGAGGATGACCGCGATCACCACCCAGAAGGTCTGGCTGGCAAACACCCTGGTCAGCAAAGTGTGCTGTTTCTGCGCGATCGTCTGGTCAAGAGTTACTGCCATCGTCGACCTTTATCTGCTTGCGTGGTGAAACCCGCTGACATCAAACCTGTTCGATGGCGCCGGTGATGAGCCCGGTGACTTCCTCGGGCGAACTCGACGCGATCGTCTTGTCGGCAACCTTGCGGCCGCGCCGCATGACGATGACGCGGTCGGCAACGTCAAAGACATCGGGCATGCGGTGACTGATCAGAACGACCGCAATGCCCTGGTCGCGCAAATGGCGGATCAGGTTCAGCACCTCGGCCACCTGCCGGACCGAGATCGCCGCCGTAGGCTCGTCCATCAGCACGATCTTGGCTTGCGAAAGCATGGTGCGGGCGATCGCCACCGCTTGCCGCTGGCCGCCCGACATCTGCTTGACCAAGTCGCGCGGGCGGGTTTCGGATTTCAGCACGGCAAAGATCTGGCCGGCACGCTTGTACATCGCGGCATAGTCGAGGATGCGAAACGGCCCGACGCCGCGGCGCAGCTCGCGACCGAGATAGACGTTGGCGGCGGCCGTCAGATTGTTGCACAGCGCTAGGTCCTGGTGGACGATCTCGATGCCGTGCTGGCGCGCCTCCACCGGCTTGTGCAGGATCAGCTCCTTGCCGTCCATCTGCATTGTGCCATGGCTCGGGCGGAAATTGCCGGCGATCATCTTGACTAGCGTCGACTTGCCGGCGCCGTTGTCGCCCATCAGCCCGACCACCTGTCCGGCCTCGAGCGACAGCGAAACGTCGTTGACAGCCTGGATGGCGCCGAAATGTTTTGAGATGTTGGCGAGTTCGAGAACCGACACCAGACTGCTTCCTCCGTGCTTTCCGGCCTGCGGTTCTGCCGCCGGCCTCGCTCTTCCCAGCTCCTCCCGGGAACCGCTTTCGCCATTTACGCACAAGCCCCCTTGCCGTCAACAGCGGCTTGTTTCGAAAAATCCGTTTTGTAGGACAAATAGCAATTGACGTTGGTCGCAAGCCGATATTAGCTAAGCGTCGAGGAGATTATGCCGATCTCCTGTCCCGGTTCGCCGGGCAGAATCGGCGGAGGTTTATCGGTCGAGGATCTGGCAGCGTCCGTATCGCGCTGGTCCGCGACCGCATCTGGAAATGCTTATCGGCCCGGCTTGACGACACGAGCGCTCGCGAAACGAACCTCTGTCATCGCGCATCCGGGCTGGTCTGTGTGGCGGGCACGCCGTGTCCGTCTGTTTCAAGGGAGGACTGAAATGAGGAAATCACTATTGCTCGCTGCCGTCGCCGTGTTGGCGTTGGGCGCCGGGCCGGCTTTGGCCAAGAAACAGCTCGTCATCGTGGTGAAGGGGCTCGACAATCCGTTCTTCGAGGCCATCCACCAGGGTTGCGAGAAATGGAACTCGGAAAACGCCAGCTCGGAATATGAATGCTTCTACACCGGTCCAGCGTCGACTTCGGACGAGGCCGGCGAAGCCCAGATCGTCCAGGACATGCTGAGCAAGCCGGACACGGTGGCGATGGCGATTTCGCCGTCCAACGCGCCGCTGATTGCGCAGACCATCAAAAGCGCCAATCCGTCGATCCCGATCATGACGCTCGATGCTGACCTCAGCAAGGAAGATGCGGCGCTGCGCAAGACCTATCTTGGCACCGACAACTACCTGATGGGCTACAAGATCGGCGAGTACATCAAGAAGGGCAAGCCGGAGGGTGGCAAGATCTGCACCATTGAGGGCAATCCGGCGGCCGACAACATCCTGCGCCGCGCCCAGGGCATGCGCGACGCGCTTTCAGGCCAGAAGGATCTCCCGGCGCTCGCCGGCGAGGGCGGCTGGACCGAGGTTGCCGGCTGCCCGGTGTTCACCAATGACGATGGCGCCAAGGGCGTGCAGGCGATGACCGATATCCTCGCCGCCAATCCCGATCTCGACGCCTTCGGCATCATGGGCGGCTGGCCGCTGTTCGGCGCGCCGCAGCCCTATCGCGACCTGTTCAAGCCGATGGCCGACAAGATCGCCAGCAACGAGTTCGTCATCGGCGCCGCCGATACGATCGGTGACGAGGTGGCCATTGCCAAGGAGGGTCTGGTGACCGCGCTGGTCGGCCAGCGGCCGTTCGAGATGGGCTACAAGGCGCCCTCGGTGATGATCGACCTGATCGAAGGCAAGCCCGTCGCCGATCCGGTCTTCACCGGTCTCGACGAGTGCACCAAGGATACGGTCGATACCTGCATCCAGAAGTAGGTTCGCAGTTCGGGGCGTCCGATCGACGGGCGCCCCGTCACACCGGTTCATGAAAAACGTGCGAGGTGACATTGCCGGGGCGATAGGCTCCCGCTTTGCCGCGCCTTGAGTTCAGCCTGTGCCGGGGAACATGGATGTCGGACGCAAGATTGAAAAAGCGACTTACCACGGTCAAGGCACGGGCCAAGGTCAAGGCACCGGCCGCCCGTCCAACCGGCGCCCGCCGTGCCGATGCGGCGCTGATCCCCGGATCGAGCGTGCATGCGTCGCTGGCCAACGAGATCGGCCTCAGGATCGTGCGCGGCGACTATCCGCCGGGAACCATCCTGCCCAACGAAGCCAAATGGTCGGAAACCTTCGACGTCAGCCGCTCGGCGGTGCGTGAGGCGATCAAGATGCTGATGGCCAAGAGCCTGCTGGCCTCACGCCCCAAGATCGGCAGCTGGGTCGAGCCGAAGGAGCGCTGGAACCTGCTCGATCGCGACGTGCTGGCCTGGTACGCCACGGCGCCCGATCGCGAAATGTTCCTGCGCACCGTCCAGGAATTCCGCCACATCATCGAGCCGGAAGCCAGCGCCTTTGCGGCGATCCGGCACAGCGACGAGCAGATGGCTGAGATCAGCCAGGCCTGCCGGGAGATGGGCGAGGCGGCGACGCTGCCGGAGCGCACCCGCGCCGATACGCGATTTCATCTCGCCATCCTGCGAGCGTCGGGCAACGACCTCCTGGTGCCGCTCGGCGTGTTGATCGAATCCGCGCTCGACCATCTGTTCGTCTTTGTCACCCGCGAGACCAGCGACCAGCGGCGGGCGCAGTCACTGCATGAGGCGATCGAAAAGAACATCCGTCTCAGGCGTCCGGCGGCTGCAAGGAATGCCGTGCACAGGCTGCTCGCCAACACCGACGACGTTATCGGGCGGTCGCGGCGATAAGGTCAAACGCAATCGCTCTGAACGGCAAAGTTCGGCTCTAAGCGGAAACTCGTTCGCGCTCGGCCGAATTCCCGCCCATGAACCGAAAGCGACCTTCGTAGGTCGGGCCGGAACGTCTGCAAAGGGGGCAATCCACTTCGTAGCACGCGATGGCAACAACCGCTTAGGCCCGATTTTGTTGAGAACCTCGGCAAGCGCGAGCGCTTTAGCCGTCAACTAACCCGCGCAGGGATACGGCAAATCCAGGTATAAGCCTAATCGAAGACGAGACGAGTGCGCTGTAGGAACAGCCAAGATATCCACGTTCGCGGAAAGGACTGTCGGCGTTGACGGGATTGGCGTAAACTACACGCTTGGGGTGTCATCCATGCGTATCATCACAGTGGCTTTTGTGGCGCTCGCGGCGTTGTTCATCTGCCCCGCGCGGGCGGAGGTATTGGTCGGGGTTTCGGCCGCGATGACGGGACGGCTCGCCTGGATTGGTGAGCAGGGGCAGCGTGGGGCAGAGATGGCTGTTGCCGACTTCAATGCGGCGGGCGGCGTTCTCGGCCAGCAGGTGGGGTTAATCGCGGTCGACGATTTCTGCGATCCCGAGCAGGCGGTGGTGGCAGCCCGGAAGCTGGTCGCTGATGGCGTGGTGCTCGTCATCGGTCATTACTGCTCCGGAGCCTCGATCCCGGCATCGAAGGTGTACGAGGCGGCGGGAGTTCTGCAGATTTCGCCGGGATCGACCAATCCGCAGCTGACCGAACAGGGTCGGGCCAACGTCTTCCGCGTCATTGGTCGCGACGATACGCAAGGTATCGTGGCCGGCAACCACCTAGCCGATCGCTGGGGCGACAAGAAGGTCGCGATCCTTCACGACACCACGACATATGGGAAAGGTCTCGCCGATGAGACCAGAAAGCAGCTGAACAAGCGGGGCGTGACCGAAGCTGTCTACGACGCGTACACCCCAGGCAAGGACGACTATTCGGCCGAGGTCGCTGCACTACAGGCCGCTGGCGTCGCCGTGCTGTATGTCGGTGGGTATCATGCCGAGGTTGCGCTGATTGTTCGCGCCGCACGCGACCGCGGCTACGCGGTTCAGATCATCTCCGGCGATGCCCTGGCGACCGAGGAATTTGCCCTGATCGCCGGCCCCGCGGCCGAGGGGACCCTCTTCACGTTCTCCGCGGACCCACGGCGAAACCCCGAAGCGGTCCCGGTAGTGGAGCGATTCCGTGCCGAAAACTTCGAGCCCGCAGGCTACACGCTGCTGAGCTACGCAGCCGTCCAGGTCTGGGCGCAGGCGGTCGAGAAGGCAGGTTCGCTGGAGCTGGCGACGGTCATCGCGACCCTGCGCGGGCAGGAGTTCGACACTGTCCTGGGCTCGATCGATTTCGACGACAAGGGCGATCTCTCGACCCAGAACTGGGTATGGTACGTCTGGCGAAGTGGAGAGTACGTGCCGGTCGAGTAAGAACCGGTCATCGGCGCTGCTCGGGACATCTGATGCAGGGCAAATCAGCCGCTCGTTCGGATCGAGCATCGGTACGAGCCTGAACGCCTCGGTATATGCAGCCGCCTGTTGCGTCTCCGTTGCCGGGATCGCGGCCGACCCAGGCACGTCCCGCCTGCGGAAAGGGCTGTCGGCGTTAACCATATTAGCGTAAGCTAAGGTTTGGAGGTGCAGTCATGCACCGCGTGGTTACCATAGCTGTCGCCGCGTTTGCGGCCTTGGTCATCTGCCCGGCGCGGGCGGAGATACCGATCGGAGCAGCTGGTCCGGTCACTGGGCGGCTCGCTTGGAATGGCGAGCAGCTGCAGCGCGGCGTGGAGATGGCCGTAGCCGACATCAATGCTGCGGGCGGCGTACTCGGGCAGCAGGTACGGCTCATCACCGCCGACGATTTCTGCGATCCCGAGCAAGCGGTAGCGGCCGCCCAAAAGCTGGTGGCTGACGGTGTCGTTTTCGTTGTCGGGCATATGTGCTCCGAGTCGTCGATCCCGGCATCGAAGGTCTATGAGGCGGCGGGGATTTTGCAGATTTCGCCAGCCTCCACTAACCCAATGCTGACGGAGCAAGGTAGCGCCAACGTGTTTCGTGTCATTGGCCGCGACGATACGCAGGGGACCGTGGCCGGCAACTACCTGGCCGACCACAGGGCCGACAAGCAAATTGCAATCCTTCACGACCGCACGACCTATGGGAAGGGCCTCGCCGACGAGACCAGAAAGCAGTTGAACAGGCGGGGCGTAACCGAAGCGATCTATGAAGCGTACGACCCCGAGAAGACCGACTATTCGGTTGAAATCGCTGCTCTAGAGGCAGCCGGCATTGCAGTGTTGTACCTTGGCGGCCGCTATGACGCGGCCGCACTCATGGCCCGTGCTGCACGCGACCGCGGATACTCACTTCAACTCGTCTCAGGCGATGCCATGGCGACCGAGGAATTCGGCCTGATCGCCGGCCCCGCGGCCGAGGGAACTCTCTTCACGATCCCTGCGGACCCGCGGCGAGACCCTGAAGCGGCTCCAGTCGTGGAGCGGTTTCGTGCCGAAAACTTCGAGCCCGAAGGCTACACGCTGCTGAGCTACGGCGCCGTCCAGGTCTGGGCGCAGGCAGTCGGGAAGGCTGGTTCCCTGGAGCTGAACGCAGTCATCGCAGCACTGCGCGGCCAGCAGTTCGACACGGTGCTCGGCCTGGTCGATTTCGACGAAAAGGGCGACCTCACGAACCAAAGTTGGGCGTGGTACGTCTGGCGGGATGGAGGTTACGTGCCGGTGGAATAGGATGATCCCGCCCCGCCGCCGCCGCGCCTGAGGCATCTTATGCGGACCAAGTTAGCGCGCTCGTTCGGATCAAAGCGTCGCCGCGATGCTTGAAAGTCTCGGCATACGCGGCCGCCTGCTGCTGGCTTTTTTCGGGATCAGCGCCTTCGCAGTGCTGGCAACAGCGGCTGCCCTGTATGCCTTTCTCCAGGTCGGCGACGTCGTCGACCGCATCACCAGGGATCGAGTGCCGTCGGCGCTTGCCTCCCTCCAGCTGTCGCGCCAGGCCGAGCGGGTCGCGGCCATTGCGCCGGCCGTGCTGACGTCAACTAGCAAAGCCCGGCACAACGAAGTCTCGGCCGCGATCGGGGTCGAGATGACGCGCCTCGAGGAGCTGCTGGCCGCGCTCAAGGGTGCCGCGCTTGGAACGCCAGCGGTGGCTGAGATCGAGGCTGCGGTGTTCGGTCTCAGGCGCAACCTCGACGCTCTCGACGACCTTGTTGCCACGCGCCTCGCCGTGGTCGCGCGCAAGGAAGAGCTGTTGCGCCGCTTGTCGGCGACGACAATTGCAGGCCAGCGTCTCGTGGCCCCCGGCATCCTGGTGATGAATTCCAGGCTCGCGCAGTGGCGGGCCGCGGCCGACGCATCGCTCGCGCCGGATCGAAGCGCGGCGGTCATGGCCGATCTCGTCCAGGCGATTGCAGCCTACATCCCCCAACAGAGGGCGCACCAGGAAATGTCGGCGGTCAACGACGCTCTGGTCAGGACGGCGGACGCGTCGACGCCGGGCGATCTGGCGTTGATCCTGTTTCCGCTGCGCCGGTCCCTTGCCGCTCTGGAAACGATCTCCGCCGAGATCGACGAGAAGCTGCAGGTCCGCTTCCGACAACGGGTGGACGAGTTTAAGGCGCTGATCGATGGCGAAAAGAGCATCCCCAAGGCCCGCCAGGACGAGCTCGCCGTCTTGGCGCAGGGCGAAAAGCTTCTCGGCGAAAACAATCGGCTGTCGCGCAGCCTCACCGCTGCCGTTGATCGGCTGGTCGCCGCGGCGGACCGCGAGATCACCGCGTCCGGTCTCGAAGCCGCGGTCGTCCAGCGCTACGGCACCGGAGTTGTCCTTGGCTCCGCCTTCCTCAGCCTTCTGAGTTCGGTTCTGGTGGTCTGGCTCTATGTTGACCGAAGCCTTCTCGCCCGGCTGGGGGCGGTGAGCCAAGGCATGTTCGCGATCGCTGGCGGCAACCTTCGAGCGCCCCTACCTGCCGCCGGCCGAGACGAAATCGGCCGCATGGCCGAGGCGCTCAGGCTGTTCCGGGACACCGCGGTCGAGGTCGAGGAAAAGAACCTGCGCGAGGTCGCCGAGGCGCGCCAGCGGCTCGTCGATGCCATCGAGAGCATCTCCGAGGGATTCGCTCTCTACGACGGGCAGGACCGGCTCGTCCTCAGCAACAGCCGCTATCGCGAACTGCTCTACGCCGGCCTGGAGGAAATGACGCCCGGCACGATATTCGAGCACATCATCCGCCGGTCTGCTGAGCGCGGCTACATCAAGGATGCTGAGGGGCGGGTCGAGGAATGGGTCGCCGAGCGGCTCTCCCGGCACCGCAACCCTGGCGACCCCTGGGTGCAGCGGCGCGGCGATGGACGATGGATCATGATAGGCGAGCGGCGGATCACCGGCGGCGGAACGGTCGCCGTCTACTCGGACATCACGGAGCTGAAGCAACGGGAGGAGAACCTCGCCGAGAAATCCGCGGCTCTCGAGGCGCTTTCCAACAAGCTGGCCAAGTATCTCGCGCCGCAGGTGTACAAATCGATATTTTCCGGCCGTCAGGACGTCAGGATCGCCAGCCAGCGCAAGAAGCTGACCATATGCTTCTCAGACATCGCTGGCTTTACCGAGACCACTGACAAGATGGAGTCCGAGGATCTCACCCAGCTCCTCAACCACTATCTGACGGAAATGTCGAAAATTGCTTCGGATCACGGCGCAACGATCGATAAGTATGTCGGTGACGCGATCTTGATGTTTTTCGGCGATCCGGAGACTCGCGGTGTCAAGGAGGACGCGCTCGCCTGCGTCGAGATGGCCCTCGCCATGCAGAAGCGGATGACCGACCTTGCCGAAATCTGGCGTGACATCGGCATCGAAACGCCGCTGCGCTGCCGCATCGGCATCCATACCGACTACTGCACCGTCGGCAATTTCGGCAGCGAAGACCGGATGGACTACACGATCATCGGCGGCGCCGTGAACCTCGCCTCACGCCTCGAGCAGGAGGCGCCGCCGGGCGCCGTGCTCATTTCCTATGAGACGTTTGCGCAAGTGAAGGACATGATCGACTGCGACGAACTGGGGCACATCCACGTCAAGGGGATCGCCTATGCGGTCGCCACCTATCGCGTCATCGATCTGAAGGCCAATATGGTCGCCGCCCGCAGCGCCGTTCGAACCGTGCTGCCGCATCTCAGGCTGGAGGCTGAACCCGAGCTGATGTCTGCTGACGAGCGTGACCAAGCCGCTAATGCGCTTCGAGACGTGCTCGATCGACTTTGTCACAAGCTTGGGTAGTGGGGCTCGCGCCCGCACCCGGTTCGTCGCCTTCTACAGCGCTCACCTTGTCGACCAACGCAGGGATGGTTCCTTCGCCAGCGCCTCCTTTGGGGCCGAGACTTTACCTTCCCGGCGTCGCTGGCAAGGTCGGCAATTGGCGCCACTTGCTCGTTCTCATCGGCGAGACGAATGGCAGCATTCTACCCATCTTGGCCATTTGCGCTGGCTGGTTGGGTTTGCCCCTAGATGGTAGTCCTAAAGGTTCGGTTCGGAAGATGATGATCAAGCAGGAGCATAGCGCCTGGTTCTATTGCAATGAATCAGGCTTTGGGCTCATGAAAATTCCATGTCGGCTCTGCAGCCTTCATTGCGCGTCCTATCGGACGCGTGGCGCTGTAGGCGGCGTCAGGTCGACGCCGTTGACCTTGCCGATATGCGTGGCCAGCATCGGCACATACTGATCGGCCGGCCCGGCGGCGAATGCGCCGGCGAAGGCGTTCTTGGTGGCATTACCGAGCGGGTTGGCGATGCCGGCGGCACCCGCCATCGATTCGAGATAGGTGAGGTCTTTGAAGGCGTTGGCGATGGTGAATTTGTGCGCGTCGCGGTCGCCTTCCAGCGTCCAGCGCATAAAGGTCTGGTAGAAGCCGCAATCCATGCGGCCGTTGCGGATGACGCTGTCGAAGCGCGGCGGCGAGATGCCGACCTTCTGCGCCAGCGCCAGCGCCTCGGAATAGATCGCGGCATAGCCCAGCGAAATGAAATTGTTGAGCAGCTTCATGCGGTGGCCGTCGCCGGTGTCGCCGATATGGACGATACGTCCGGCCCAGGTGTCGAGCACCGGCTTCAGCCGGGCAAAGACCGCGTCGGATGCGCCGACCATGGCGTCGAGCGTGCCTTCCCACGCCTCGTTCGGCGTGCGGCTCAGCGGGGCATCGACATAGTCGACGCCGAGCGCCTTAAGTTCGGCGGCAAGCGTTACCGTCGAGGTCGGATCCGAGGTCGAGCAATCAACGACCACCGAACCCTTCTTCAGGCCTTCCTTGAGGCCGCCGGGCCCGCGGATGATAGCTTCGACCTCGCGCGAGCCGGTGACGCAGATGAAGACGATATCAGATGCCACTGCCACGTCGCGCGAGGTCGCGGCTTCCTCCGCACCCCGGCCAAGCAGGTCTTGCGCCGGCGCGCGGTTCTTGCGGCCGAGAAACGTCAGGGAATAGCCCTTGTCGACGATATTCTTCGCGATCCCGTGGCCCATCAAGCCAAGTCCGATGAAGCCGATCTTCTCGCTCGCGGCGGTCGTGTTCATGTCGTGTCGTCCTGTGTTGCTGATATCGATGACGGCGCTGCACTTTGGCAGGCGAATTGTTGAAGCGGGTTTTCGCCGCAGGCGGTTGGCAGGCGATTGCGGAATGCCATATTGTCTGACAATACACATGAATCTTAGGGAATGTGGAGAGCAAAATGACGAAGCGGATCATGTTCACCGGCGGCAGCGGCAAGGCCGGGCGTCACGTCGTGCAGTATCTGGTCGAGCAGGGCTGTCAGGTGCTCAACATCGACACCAAGCCGCTCGACAATCCCAAGGTGCGCACCTTGATCACCGATATCACCGACAGCGGGCAGGTGTTCAATGCGCTGTCGAGCTATATGGGCCTGCATGAATTCGACCCGTCGCTGCGCGCGCAGCCAGTCGATGCGGTGGTGCATTTCGCGGCGATCCCGCGCATCATGATCACGCCCGACAACGAGGTGTTCCGCATCAACGCGCTCGGCACCTACAATGTCATCGAGGCGGCGGTGAAGCTCGGCATCCGCAAGGTGGTGATCGCTTCCAGCGAGACGACCTATGGGCTGGTCTTCGCCAACGAGCCGCGCGACCCGACACATTTCCCGCTCGACGAGGAGTACGATGTCGATCCGATGGATAGCTACGCGCTGTCGAAGATCGTCAACGAGAAGACGGCGCGCGCCTTCGCGCTGCGCAGCGGCATCGACATCTACGCTTTGCGCATCGGCAACGTCATCGAGCCGCATGAATATTCGCTGTTTCCGAAATGGTTCGCCGATCCGGGTTTCCGCAAGCGGATCGCCTGGAGTTATGTCGACGCGCGCGACCTCGGCCAGATCACGTTGCGCGCCATCGAAAAGGACGGGCTCGGCTATCAGGTGTTCAATGCCGCCAATGACGACACCTCGTCCGACCTGCCGACGGCCGAATTGCTGAAGCGGTTTTATCCCGGCGTGCCGGTCAAGGGCGAACTTGGTGAATACGAAACGCTGCTCTCCAACCGCAAGGCGCGGGATATGCTCGGATTCCGCCCGGAACACAGCTGGCGGAAATACGTCAAAACGACATGACGGGGTCGATGCATCCGGGCTGATCTGTGCACAGAAGCAGGCTTTGCAGCCCGAGGCTTTTCCCGTGCTTGACAGCTTTCGGAATCCGGACTTTGTGAACGCATGCGGGACGGCAAGCCGAATAAGGGAAAAACACCGGCCAAGGCGGCGTCTGCCGAGCGGGCGGCAGTCGTTCGCCGTGCCGACGCGGCGCGTATGCCTGGGTCGAGCGTGCATGCGTCGCTGGCCAACGAAATCGGTCTCAGGATCGTGCGCGGCGACTATTCGCCGGGAACCATCCTGCCCAATGAAGCCAAATGGTCGGAGACCTTCGACGTCAGCCGCTCGGCGGTGCGCGAAGCGATCAAGATGCTGATGGCCAAGGGCCTGCTGGCGTCGCGCCCGAAGATCGGCAGCTGGGTCGAGCCGAAAGAGCGCTGGAACCTGCTCGATCGCGACGTGCTCGCCTGGTACGCGACATCGCCCGACCGCGAGGTGTTCCTGAAAACGGTGCAGGAGTTCCGCCACATCATTGAGCCGGAAGCGACCGCCTTTGCCGCCATGCGGCGCACAGACGAGCAGATGGCCGAGATCAGCCAGGCCTGCCGGGAGATGGGGGAGGCGACGACGCTGCAGGAGCGCACGCGCGCCGATACGCGTTTTCATCTGGCCATCCTGCGCGCCTCCGGCAACGATCTTCTGGTGCCGCTCGGCGTGCTGATCGAATCGGCGCTCGATCATCTGTTCGCCTATACGACGCGGGAACTGGACGATTTGCAGCATGCGCAGAAGCTGCACGAAGCGATCGAAAAGAACATCCGCCTGCAGCGGCCGGATGCGGCGCGCAACGCGGTCCGCAAGCTCCTGGCCAATACAGATAGCGTCATCAAGTCGAGGTAGGCCGACCCTCTAATCTTCTCTCGGGCGACCAAACGCGGCGCGCAGTTCGTCCTTGGCGTCCTCCAGCACTTTCTTCTGTTTGGCCGGCAGGTTTTTGCCGGCACGGTTGATGTAGAAATTCAGCATCGACATGGCGGACTGGAACGGCTCGGCCTTGCGCCGCTCGCTCTGTTCGGCCGATCGCTTCAGCGATGCCGCAATCTTCTTGGGGTCGTGGGATTCGAAGATATGCTCCTCGAGGTCCAGCGCATCGCTGTGCTCGGTCACCTCGGCCGACCATTTCCTTTTCGCGGTCATGACAAACTCCTTCCATTGGTAAGTTTGATGGAAAACTCCGGGACGGCAGCCACTGTTCCACCGCAGTTCGATCCCTGGAGCCACGGATTTGCCTGTCGTGGCGCTGCACGGCGCCGCCAATGCACCGATAGTGGTGTCGAACCGGTCGATTTTCTCAGAATCGCGGACAGGAAACGCCTTGACCACAACCGTCTCCAGCCAGGCAAGCAGCCGCGGCATCGACAGCGCCTATGCCTGGATGCGGCTCGGCATTTCCGTGCTGCTGGCGACGATCGGCGGCGTCGGCATGTGGGCGGTGGTCGTGGTGCTGCCCGCCGTGCAGGCGGAATTCGGCGTCGATCGCGCCGCCGCGTCGATGCCCTATACCGCGACCATGGTCGGTTTCGCGGCCGGCAATGTGCTGGTCGGCCGCGCCATCGACCGCATGGGCTACTGGATCCCGGCGCTCATTGCCTCGGTGGCGCTCGGTACCGGTTTCCTGCTGGCGTCGCTGACCACTTCGATCCTGCAGTTCACTCTTGTCCAGGGACTTTTGATCGGCGTCGGCACCTCGGCGATTTTCGGGCCGCTGATCGCCGACATCTCGCACTGGTTCAACCGCCGCCGCGGCGTCGCGGTGACGGCTGCCGCCGCCGGCAACTATCTCGCCGGGGCGATCTGGCCGTTGGCGATGCCCTTTGTCATGCAGGCCGAAGGCTGGCGTTTCACCTATGCCGCGATCGGCGTCGTTTGCCTCGCGACCATGGTGCCGCTGATCCTGCTGCTCAGGCGCGGCGCACCACGTGCCGCCGCTCCCGGTTCGCCCGGCAGCCGGCCCGTCCAGCCGATCTCACTGTCACCGGCAGCCTTGCAGGTGCTGCTCGTCGTCGCTGGCCTTGGCTGCTGCGTGGCGATGTCGATGCCGCAGGTCCATATCGTCGCGTATTGCATGGACCTCGGCTACGGCGTTGCGCGTGGCGCCGACATGCTGTCGATCATGCTGGCGGCGGGCGTCGTCAGCCGGCTGGCGTCCGGCTTCCTTGCCGATCGCATCGGCGGCGTGAAAACCCTGCTGATCGGCTCGGTGCTGCAAGCCCTGTCGCTGTTGTTCTACATCCCCTTCGACGGGCTCGCGTCGCTTTACGTCGTCTCGCTGGTTTTCGGCCTGTCGCAGGGTGGCATCGTGCCTTGCTATGCCATCATCGTGCGCGAATACATGCCTGCCAAGGAGGCCGGCCAGCGCGTCGGCATCGTCATGATGGCAACCATCTTCGGCATGGCGATCGGCGGCTGGATGTCGGGCTGGATCTATGATCTGACCGGCTCCTACGCCGCCGCGTTCCTTAACGGTATCGCCTGGAACCTGTTGAACATAGCGGCCATGATGCTGCTGCTGTGGAAAGCGCGGCGCAGCGCCGCGGCAATGGCCTGAGCACTGACCCTTTGAACTTCGGCTCACGACCCCCAGCGGAAGTTCGCTGACTAATGACTGACCGTCCGCGATCACCGGTCCACGTTCCTGCTTGACTTACTCATATCTCGGTGGTTATTGGTTTATCAATAGCCAACAAGTTATCGATTGCGATGCCACAGCCCCACGAGATCCTTTTCAGAACGCTTGCCGATCCAACGCGACGGGCCATCTTCGAGCGGCTGTGTCGCGACGGAGACCAGACCGTCGCGGCCCTGACCGCTCGGGCCGGGGTCTCGCAACCGGCCGTGTCAAAGCATCTTGGGATGCTGAAGCAGGCCGGGTTGGTACACGACCGTCATGAAGGCCGCAACACGCATTATAGCGCGCAGCTCGGCGCCTTGGCGCCGCTGATCGACTGGACGAACCAAATGGCTGGGTTCTGGCAAAGCCGGTTCGACAACCTCGAAGATCTGCTCAAAAGGATGGACCAATGACCAACACTGAGACCGAAGCGCGCGCCGTCGTTGTCGAACGGGAGGTCGCTTTTCCGCCGGAAAAGATCTGGCGCGCGCTCACGCAATCACACCTGATCGAGGAGTGGCTGATGAAGAACGATTTCAAGCCAGACGAGGGGCACCGTTTCAATCTCAGCGCGGACTGGGGGGCGGTCGACTGTCAGGTCCAGGCAGTCGAGCCCAACAAAACGCTGTCTTACACGTGGGATACCAAGGATCTCAAAAGTGTCGTCACGTGGACGCTCACCCCTACGAGCACGGGGACCCATCTGCGAATGGAGCAGTTGGGCTTCCGGCCGGATCAGCAGCAGTACTACCAGGGTGCCCAATACGGATGGCAGCGGTTCTTTACTAACCTGGAGCAGATCCTGGCGCGGATAGAGTAAGGCGTGCCGGCGCCAACGGGCAATGGCCAACAAGACGTCATCAAATCAAACAAGCTTGCAAATAAGGCTGCCGCCAAGCGGGTCGCCCTATCCGCTTCAGCTCGTCTTCAGAGGAGGTGCTCATGAACTGGAATACGTGGATTCGGCAATTCCACCGCTGGCTGTCGATCATTTTTACGGCGGTCGTCGCTGCCATCTTCATCACCTTGGGCGTAGGTGTCGAGCCCGCCTACTGGGTGTACCTCATGCCGCTGATCCCGCTCGGCTTGCTCATGCTCAGCGGTCTCTACTTGTTCGCGTTGCCCTATGCCACGAGGTGGCGCAGCGGACGACGCACGGCGTAGAAGCCTGAGCACGGTGGACGACAAGACGCCCGCGAACCCACCCACAGCCGAAATTCAAACTGTGGCGCTACCCGAGTTCGGGTAGCTGTCCTGGCCGGTTCGCTTGACAATGGGGTAAGGCTGCGCGACGCCAGACGGGTGCGGCAAGTCGGGTTGGCATGGCGACAGTGGCAAAGACGCTGAACAGCATTTCGCGGCCGCGCTTCGGCGAAGGCGCCGCGTTCGGGACAAGGCTATGACCAAACCGCGCTCGCGCCGCGGCGGCGGCCGTCCGACGATTGCCGATGTCGCGCGTAAGGCCGGTGTCGGCGCCATCACGGTTTCCCGCGCCTTGCGCGAGCCGGGGCGTGTTTCGGAGGATCTGCGCCGCCAGATCCAGGCGGCCGTCGATGAACTCGGCTATCTGCCCGACCCGAATGCGCGAGCATTGGCTTCGGCGCGCGCCGAGGTCTTTGGCGTGCTGGTGCCGTCGCTCACTAACAGCGTCTTTGCCGAAGTGCTGCGCGGCATCTATGACAGCCTGTCCGACAGCTCCTACCGCATCCAGCTCGGCAATACCCATTATTCCGGCCTCGAGGAGGAACGGCTGCTGCAGGTGTTCGGCCCGCAACGCCCGGCGGCGCTGATCGTGGCGGGCATCGACCAGACGCCAACGTCGCGAAGACTGCTCGAGACGGCCGGCTGTCCGGTGGTGCAGGTCATGGAGACCGGGCCCGATCCGGTCGACATGATGGTCGGCTTCTCGCATTTCGACGGCGGCAAGGCGGCGACGGAGCACATGATTGAAACGGGCTATCGCCGCATCGGCTTCATCGGCGCGCGCATGGACCCACGCTCGCAGCGTCGGCTGGCCGGCTATCGCGCGGCGATGGAGGCGGCCGGTCTGTTCGACGCGCGGCTGATCACCACCACGCCGGTGCCGTCCAGCGTGACGCTCGGGCGCGAACTGTTTCGTGACGCGCTGGCCAAGGTGCCGACGCTGGACGGAGTTTTCTGCAACAATGACGACATTGCGCTCGGCGTACTGTTTGAGTGCCACCGCGCCTCGATCGCCGTGCCGAAGACGATCGGCATCACAGGCTTCAACGATCTCGACATGATGGAAGTGGCTTTTCCATCCATCACCAGCGTCCGGACGCCTCGCTACGAGATCGGCCGGCTGTCGGTCGCGATGGCGCTCGCGGCGATTGCAGGCAAGCGGCCGCAAGAGCCGGTCGTCGACCTCGGCTTCGAGCTCAGGTGCCGCGAGAGCACTGCCCGCTGAAAGCCTTCCAGGCATCGCGAAATGACGCTTTACACGGCGTCATGGGTAGCGCTACCATCTGCCTTTGGGAGGAAGCACGCGGCAAAGACCGAAGTCTGTTTATTATATATAAGCGACAGCTCATGCTTGTTTATTATGTATAATATGATAGTTTTTACTTCGGTTAGCCGAGCGACAAGGGAGGAGATCGGGTCGGCATTCGGCCGCCTGGAAGGCGCGAAGGGCAAGGCGGGAGGTGCCGGGCCGGACGCGCGAGACGCGTAGGCACAATCAAAACTGCAACTGGGAGGAATATCGATGTTCAAGTCACTTGTTGGTGGCATCGTTGCCGCCACTGCATTCGTCATGCTGAGCTCGTCGGCGCTCGCCGAAGCCGAAATCGTCAAAGGCCCGTCCGCCGAGCCGGACTGCTTCGCGCCGTGGGCGGCCGACACGCAGTTCTTCAAGTTCCCCAAGAAGGAAGGCCCGTACCGCATCGCGCTTGCCAATGGCTACATCGCCAACACTTGGCGCATCCAGATGGTGCAGACGGCGAAGGCCTATGCGGCGCAGCCGGAGGTCGCGGCGAAACTGAAGGAATTCAAGGTCGTCTCGACCGGCGAAGACGTGCCGGCGCAGATTTCGGCGATCAACAACTTCATCGATTCCGGTTATGACGCGATCGTCGTCAACGCGCAGAATCCGACAGCGTTCGGACCGGTCATCAAGCGCGCCAAGGAAGCCGGCGTCGTGCTGGTCGCCTTCGACAACATTCTCGACACCAAGGACGCCATCAACGTCAATGTCGACCAGAAAGGCCTTGGCGAGTTGTGGGCCAACTGGCTGGTCAAGCATGTGCCCAATGGTGGCAAGATCCTTGAGGTGCGCGGCGTTGCCGGCACGTCGGTCGACACCGACCGCCATAACGGCATCCACGAGGTTTTCAACGCTTCCGGCAAGAAGTGGGAGGTCACCGAAGTCATCGGCAAATGGGACGATGGCGTGGCGCAAAAGGCTACGGCCGACGCGATCGCCACCAACGGTCCCTTCGACGGCATCACCGGGCAGGGCGGCGACACCGGCATCGTCCAGGCGATGATCGATGCCAAGCATCCGTTCGTGCCGTTCGGCGGCGAAACGGAGAATGGCTTTCGCAAATTCTGCGCGAAGTTTGCCGCAGAGGGGCTGAAATGCTCGTCGGCCGGAACCGGCCCGGCCCAGGTAGCGGTCGCCATCAAGACGGCGATTGCCGCGCTCGAAGGCCAGGTCGTCCCGCAAGCGGTGAAGCTGCCGCTGGCGATCGTCGAGGATCCGAACTTCAAGGAAGGCGAGGACTATTTCCCCGACCAATCCGACAATTTCTTCGTCGGCAACTCTTTCCCGACCTGCGGCATCAACTTCACCGCGCAGGAAATCATGGGCCAGAGCAAGGAAAACCAGTAGACTGTCGCTCGGCGCCGCGGGCTATCCCGCGGCGCCGGTCCCAAAGAACAAGCGCCTTGGGAGGGGCCGATGGACGGTGCGGTTCCGCTCTTCCGCATGGAGGGCATATCCAAGCGCTATGGCGGTGTGCGGGCGCTGGAAAAGGCCGAGCTTTCGGTTACATCAGGCAGCATTCACGCCATTCTTGGCGAAAACGGCGCCGGCAAATCGACGCTGATCAAGGTCATGGCCGGCGTCGTCGCACCTGACGAAGGCCGCATGATGCTGGACGGAAGCGAAGTGACCTTCGCGTCGCCGGCCGCGGCCAACCAGGCCGGCATCGTCTGCATCTTCCAGGAACTGTCGCTCGTCCCCGAACTCAGCGTCGCCGACAACATCGTCATTTCCGATCCGCCCAGGCGTTTCGGCATGATCGACCGTAAGGCGCAGCGCCGCATCGCGGAAGAAGCCCTTGCTCGCGCCGGCGCTGCCGACATCCACCCGCTGGCGCTGGTCAAGGATCTTCCTCTTTCAAGAAGGCAGATGGTCGAGATCGCCAAGGCGCTGGCACGCAAGCCGCGCATCCTGATCCTCGACGAGGCGACCTCGGCGCTGACCGCGGCCGACGTCGCGAAGATTTTCGGCGTCTTGAAGCGGCTGCGCTCGGAAGGGCTGGCGCTGCTCTACATCTCGCATCGGATGAACGAGATCGCCGAGCTAGCCGACCAGTGCACGGTGTTCCGCAACGGCCGCAACGTCGCCAGCTACGCGGCTGGCACGAAGAGCGACAATGAAGTCGTCGAGCTGATGATCGGCCGCGAATACAGCCACATCTTTCCGCCAAAGCCGGTGCGCGCGCCGGCCACCGCCGCGCCCGTGCTGGAGGCGCGAAAACTGTCCTGGACCGATCGGCTGGACAATATCTCGCTCACGGTCGGGGCAGGCGAAGTCGTCGGCCTTGGCGGTCTCGACGGCCAGGGCCAGCGCGAGTTGCTGCTCGCCTTTTTTGGTGTGCTGCGCGGCCTCAGCGGCCAGATATTGATCGATGGCAAGCCGGCGGTCATCGCCAGCCCGGCCAAGGCTCGCAGTGACCGGATCGGCATGGCGCTGATCCCGGAAGATCGCAAGACGGAAGGCCTGATGCTGCCGATGACGGTGCGCGAAAACCTCTCCTTCGCCGCACTCGACCGGCTGTCCAGGGCCGGCATCATCGACCGTGCAGCCGAGCAGCGGCTGATCGACGACATGGTGGGTCTGCTGGCGATAAAGACGGCAGGGCTCGACATTCCGGTCGGCGCGCTGTCCGGCGGCAACCAGCAGAAGGTCGTCATCGCCAAATGGCTGATGCGGCAGCCGCGCATCATCCTGCTCAACGACCCGACGCGGGGCATCGATGTCGGCACCAAGCAGGAACTGTATCAACTGATGCGCAAGCTTGCCGACCAAGGCGCGGCGATCCTGTTTTACTCCACCGACTATGACGAGCTGATCGGCTGCTGCGACCGGGTGCTGGTGCTCTATGACGGAGCGGTCAAGCGCGAGCTGGTCGGCGCCGAGATCACCGAGCGGGCGCTGATCGCCAGCGCGCTCAACATCCATGGCGAAGAGATGCCTGTTAGAGGCATGGCGAAGACGCCAGCCCGAGGAGCGGACGCGTGAAGGATTGGCGCTATTGGCTTGCCGAACAACGCGGAACGCTGCTGGCGTTCGGCATCTTCATCGTGATGTTTACGATCTACACCTCGAACCATCCGGCTGGCTTTACCGCCAACGTCGTGCAGACGGCTTCCAACAAGGGCGTGCTGCTTGCCTTCGTCGCCATGGCGCAGACGCTGGTGGTGATCACCGCCGGCATCGACCTTTCCGTCGGCATGATCTTCCTGCTGACCAACTGCCTGGCCTCATGGCTGGTCATCGGCACCGGCATCGAGACCGCGTTGGGCGTCGTCGCGGTGCTTGGCACCGGGCTGCTGTGCGGGGCGATCAACGGCGCCATCGTCATCTACGGACGGCTGCAGCCGATCGTCACCACCATCGCCACCGGCGCGGTCTATTTCGGCATCGCGCTGCTTTTGAGACCCTTCCCGGGCGGCTCGGTCAACGAGGATCTCGCCGATGCGCTGACCGGACGGCTGTTCGGCGTGGTGCCGGCGAGCCTGGTGGCGCTGCTGGCCGTCGTGCTCGTCGTCTGGGTGCCGTTCAGCCGCTCCGTGCTTGGCCGCGCGGCTTATGCGGCCGGATCGTCTGAGATGGCGGCCTACATGTCCGGCGTGCCGATCCGCCGCGGCAAATTCGCCGCCTATACGCTGGCCGGCCTGCTGGCCGCGATCGGCGGGCTGTTCCTGACCTTCTTCACCTATACGGGCGAGGCGGCCTATGCCAGCGGCAATGCCTATACGCTGTTCTCGATCGCCGCCGTGGTGCTCGGCGGCGTCTCGCTGTTCGGCGGCAAGGGCAGCGCCATCGGCGCGATTTTTGGGGCGCTCGCCTTCCGCACCATCGGCGACCTGCTCTTCGTTTTCGATTTCGATCCGCTCTGGCAGCCGCTGTTCCAGGGCGTCATCCTGCTGATCGCGGTCAGCCTCGGCGCCTTCGCCCTGTTCAGAGTCCGCAACCGCCTGGAGTGGTTCCTGTGAGCGAAACGACCGTCGGCGGCATCGCTGGCCGCATGCCGAAATTCATCCGCCGCGCCGACCCTGCGGTGCTGACCGCCTTTGCCTGTATCGTGCTGCTGCTGTTCGTCGGCAGTCTCTATTCGCGCAGCTTCCTGTCGCCGGAATATCTGCTGCAGCAGCTCAAGGTGGCCTCGTTTCTCGGCATCATCGCCACCGGCATGATGCTGGTCATCCTGCTCGGCCAGATCGACCTGTCGGTGCCGTGGTCGGTGGCGGCGGGCGCAATGATGGCCTGTGCGGCCGCCGCCTACGGCCCGGTCGGCGTGGCGCTGGCGATCCCGTTCGGCATCTTCTGCGGTCTGCTGATCGGCGTCGTCAACGGCATCGGCGTCGCTTATCTGCGCATTCCCTCGATGATCATCACGCTTGCCACCAATGCCGTCGCGCAAGGGCTGATGGTGGTCTATACGGGCGGCTTCTCGCCGCAGGATTCGGCGACCCGGGCGATGCGCTATCTGGCGACCGGCTTTGCCATTCCAGGCGTGCCCAACGCGGTCGTCATCTGGGCGCTGATCGGTGCTGCGATGGTTTTCGTGCTGACCCGCACAGGCTTCGGCCGCACGGTCTACGGCATCGGCAACCGCGAGCGCGCCGCCTACCTCTCCGGCATCGACACGCGGCGCGTGGTGCTGATCGCCTTCGCCGTGTCCGGCGGGCTCTCCGCCTTCGGCGGCGTGCTTCTGGCCGGCTATGCCTCCAAGGCGGCGCAGTCGATGGGCGACGCCTATCTCCTGCCGTCGATCGCAGCGGTCGTGCTTGGCGGCACCTCGATCCTCGGCGGCCGCGGCTCCTATCTCGGCACGGTCGCTGGCGTCATCCTGATCACGCTTTTGCAATCCATTCTTTCGGTCATGCAGATGCCGGAGGCGGGCCGGCAGATCATCTACGGCGTCGTCATCGTCGCAATGCTCCTGCTTTACGGCCGCGCGCCGGCCAGCCGCTGACCCGCATCGTGGACGAAAAGGCAGCACAAATGCAGAGGGATGCTGTCCGGTCCGCACCGGCCGTCGTGGTGATGGGCGTCGCCGGTTGTGGCAAGTCGGCCGTCGGCGAAGCGCTGGCCGCAGCGTTGGGCGCCATCTTCGTCGAGGGCGACCGGCTGCATCCGCCGGAAAACGTCGCGCGTATGGCAAGAGGCGAGCCGCTGACCGACGCATTGCGCGAAGGCTGGCTCGACGCGATCGGCCGGCGCATTGCGGGATCGGTCGGCGAAGGGCAATGCGTGGTCGCCGCCTGTTCGGCGCTGAAGCGCAGCTACCGCGAACATCTGCGCGGCTTTTGCCAAGACATCGTTTTCCTCTATCTGGAAATCGATCCCGCGACCGCAAAGCAGCGTGTCGGCTCCCGCCAGGGCCATTTCATGCCGGCAAGCCTGGTCGACAGCCAGTTCGCCACGCTCGAAGCGCCGGCAGCCGACGAGAACGCATTGACGCTCGATGCGACGCGCCCGGTCGCCGACATCGTCGGCGATGTCGTGAGCCTGTTTGAGGCGAATTCATGAGCCGGTTTCGCCGGCGCGGATCCCGCTTTAGCGGCGGCTGATCAGATCTGCGACGTCAGTTCGACTGGAAAATCGTCATTGTCGGCGTCGCGCATCGCGGCGAGGCTGCGATTGTCCAGCACCTCGGCGATCGCCTGGCGCACCTCCAGCATCATGTTCCGGACCTGGCATGTCGCTTCGTCGCAATCCTCGCAGCGCTGATATTGGGTGCGGCTGGCGCAAGGGATTGGCGCCAGCGGCCCGTCGAGGACACGCACGACATGGCCGATCTTGATCTCGGAGGCCGGCCGGGCGAGGCGATAGCCGCCTTCCTTGCCCTTGCGGCTCTGGACGAACCCGGCATTGCGCAATTCGCCCAGAATGGCATCCAGGAATTTCTTCGGGATGTTGTTGGCGACGGCAATGTCGTTGACGAATGCGAGCTGGCCGACCGGCAAGCCTGACAGATGCACGAGGGCCTTGAGGCCGTATTTGCCTTTTTTGGTAAGCATGCCCGATTCAGTTCATGAAAACCCCAACCGCCCCGCATCTGGCGGTTGTTTGTGTGTAAATCATGACGTTTTGGTCGCGCGATGCAGTTTCGCGAAAACAAGCCGTCTGATGGAACGGTAGGCACAAACACGTTGATTCTTCGTGACGTTTTGGATGGTCCGCCCCGAAAATGCGCGAAATCACCTTTCCGGACCGCGAAAACGAAGAAGGCCGGCAAAAGCCGGCTTTCTTATCACGTTCGAAGATTGCTTGCTTCAGCGGCTACCATAGGTCTGGTCGAGCAGTCCGCCGGCTGCGAAATGCTCGACCTTGACCTTGGCCCAGCCGCCGAAGACGTCCTCCACCGTCAGCAGGCGGACATCGGGAAACTCGGCCTTGTATTTGGCGGCGACCGCCGCGTCGCGAGTCCGCAGGCCGTTGCGGGCGGCGATGTCCTGGCCCTGCGGCGTGTAGAGGAAGTCGAGATAGGTCTTGGCGAGGTCACGCGTGCCATGCTCGTCGGCGACCGTATCGACGATCGCCACCGGAAACTCCGCCAGCAGGCTGACCGAGGGTGTCACCTGCTCGAACTTGTCATCGCCATACTCCCTGCGGACGCCGCGCGTTTCCGACTCGAAGGTGATCAGCACGTCGCCGATCTCGCGCTGCACGAAGGTGGTGGTGGCGGCGCGTCCGCCGGAGTCGAAGATCGGGACGTTGTTGAACAACTTGGTGACGAATTCCTTCACCTTGGCGTCGTCGTCCTTGAAGGCCTCCTTGGCGTAGGCGGTGGCCGCCAGATAGGTGTAGCGCGCATTGCCAGACGTTTTCGGGTTGGGGAAGATCACCTGGACGTCGTCGCGCACGAGATCGTTCCAATCCTTGATGTTTTTCGGATTGCCGGCGCGCACCAAAAAGGACGGCAGCGAATAGAAAGGCGAGGCGTTGTCGGGGAAGTCCTTCTGCCAGTCGGCGGAGATAAGACCCTTCGAGACCAGGAAGTCGATGTCGATGACCTGGTTGAAGGTGACGACATCGGCGCCGAGGCCCTCGGCAATGGCGCGCGCTTGCGCCGACGTCCCGGCATGCGACTGATCGATGGCCACGCCGGGGTGCTCGGCGATGAAGGCCTTGTTGACCTGCGCAAACAATTCGCGGCCTACATCATAGGACGCATTCAGCAGTCTGTCGGCCGACCAGGCTTGGGAGGATGCCAGGAACAGGCCGGCCAATGTGGCGACGCCAAGCAAAAATCGCTTCATGAAAACAGGCCTCCAACGCAGTGCGCTTATTACCCAACCATAGCGGCAAGGCATGATGGGCGACGAGACACGTAGAACGGCTTCGCCACATCATCGCGAGAAAAATGTTCCCATTCCGGGCCGTCGCTAGGATTTTCTTTCAAGCAGGGTGTTCGAGGCTCACCTGGGCAGCGGTGCCCGGTCGGCCCTTGTGCTGGCAAGACGATTGCGTCATGGCGTAATCTGGCATATACAAATGGTATATACAAGGGAGCCGTCGCCATGCCCCAGCGCCGCCATTCTACAACGCCACCGAAAGAGGCGAAGCTGTTTCGTAACAATCGCAGCCAAGCGGTGCGCATTCCTGTCGAGTTCGAGCTCCCCGGCGAAAAGGTCTTGATCAGCCGTGAAGGCGACCGCTTGGTCATCGAGCCGGTCCGCAAACCTGGCCTCACGGGGCTGCTCGCGCAATGGGCGAAAGAGCCGCGGCTCGGTCCCGAGGAGGACTTCCCCGAGATCGACGATATGCCTGTCAAATCCGAGGATTTTTTTAAATGAGGTTCATGCTGGACACGAACATTATCAGCGACATGATCCGAAACCCGGCAGGCAGAGCCGCCAGCGCCATCCTGCGCGTGGGAGACGCCGCCGTGTGTACCAGCATCGTCGTCGCCTCGGAACTGCGATATGGCTGCGTCAGGAAAGGATCGGTCAAGCTGCTCAAGAAAGTCGAGGAATTGCTGGCTGAGATTCCTGTCTTGCCGCTCGATGTGCCGGTGGATGTCGAGTACGGCGCGATTCGCGCCGAGTTGGAACGCATCGGCCAGACCATTGGCCAAAACGACCTTTTTATTGCTGCCCACGCCTACGCACTGGGCACTACCCTGGTGACGGCCAACACGGCAGAGTTCAACCGGATCAAAGGCCTGAAGGTCGAGAACTGGCTGGTGTAGGCCGGATAGAGGATCAAGCAGTCGGAAAAAGCTTCCAGCGCCGCGGCCTGAACGCCACCCGGCTTTTCTGCGCCGCCGGATGGTCGACGGGCAGCTCGATCTCGACCCGCTGACGCTCGCCGCCGATTTCGAGCTCCACCCGTCTGGTGCCGGCGACGCGGCGGCTGGCGGCGACCGTGCCGGCGATGCAGCCATTGCATTCGTCCACCAGTTCGACATCGTGCGGACGGAAGAACAGCGTCGCTTCGCCTTGCGGTGCATGCGGCGCGGACAGCCCGATCGGGCGGTCGGCGATCCAGACCTGACCGTCTTCGACCTTGACGGGAAGCGCACTCGATTCACCGATGAAGCCGTAGACGAACGGCGAGTTCGGTGTGTCGTAGATTTCATCGGCGGTGCCGACCTGCTCGATGCTGCCCTGGCTCATCACCACGACGCGGTCGGCAAGCTCGAGCGCCTCTTCCTGGTCATGGGTGACGAAGACCGTGGTGTGGCCGGTGGCGTCGTGGATGTCGCGCAGCCAACGGCGCAGTTCGCGGCGGACCTGGGCATCGAGCGCGCCGAACGGCTCGTCGAGCAAAAGCACGGCCGGTTCGATCGCCATGGCGCGGGCAAGCGCCACACGCTGGCGCTGGCCGCCGGAAAGCTGCGCCGGATAGCGTTTCTCCAAGCCGGAAAGCTGGACGAGGTCGAGAAGCTCTGAGGCACGGCGGCGGATTTCCTGCGCCGACGGCCGTGACGGCCCGTGCCGAACTTTTAAGCCGAAGCCGATATTGTCGGCCACCGTCATATGGCGAAACAGCGCATAATGCTGGAAAACGAAGCCGACATTGCGCTCCTGGATCGACTTTTGCGACGCATCCTCCTCGCCGAAGAAGATCTTTCCTTTCGTCGGCCGCTCCAGCCCGGCTATCAGCCTGAGCAGCGTTGTCTTGCCGGAGCCGGAAGGCCCGAGCAGCGCGATCAACTCGCCGGACTTGATGTCGAGCGAAACGTCGTGGAGGGCCGGAAACCGTTCAAACTCCTTGCGCACGTTGGCAACGCGAACTTCCATCAACCGTCCCTTTTTTCAGTGTCCGCGCGTCGCGGCGATCTCGGCGCCGTAGCGCATTTCGAGAAGTGTTTTCAAGACCAGCGTGACGAGCGCCAGGCCCGCAAGCAGCGAGGCGACGGCGAACGCGGCGGCAGCATTGTACTCGTTATAGAGGATTTCGACATGCAGCGGCATGGTGTTGGTCAGCCCGCGTATGTGGCCCGACACCACCGACACCGCGCCGAACTCGCCCATGGCGCGGGCATTGCACAACAAGACGCCGTAGAGCAGCCCCCATTTGACGTTGGGCAGCATCACGTACCAGAACGCCTGCCAGCCATTGGCCCCGAGCGACAGCGCCGCCTCCTCGTCGCCATTGCCCTGTTCCTGCATCAAGGGGATCAGTTCGCGGGCGACGAAGGGAAAGGTGACGAAGATGGTGGCGAGCACGATGCCCGGCACGGCAAAGAGGATGACGATGCCATGCGACTTCAGCCAGGCGCCGAGCAGGCCTTGCGCGCCGAACAACAGCACATAGACCAGTCCGGAAATGACCGGCGAGACCGAAAACGGCAGGTCGATGAGCGTGGTTAGGAAGGCCTTGCCCTTGAACTCGAACTTGGCGATCGCCCAGGCGGCGGAGATGCCGAAGACGATGTTGAGCGGCACCGAGATCGCCGCCACCAGCAGCGTCAGGTGGATCGCCGAGCGCGTGTCGAGGTTGGTCAGCGCCTCCGTATAGGCACTGAGGCCCTTTGCGAAGGCTTCGTTGAAGACGACGATCAGCGGCAACAGCAGGAAAATGCCGAGGAAGGCAAAGGTCACGATCATCAGCACGGCTTTCGCCGGGCGGCTTTCGGTTATTGCCGCCGACTGGCTTTCGTGGTGCGGTGCGTAGGATTTGATCTCCGGATCAGCCATAGCGCTTGCGGCTCCACGTCTGCACCAGATTGATGACCAGAAGCATCACGAACGACAAAGCGAGCATGATCGCCGCGATCGCGGTCGCCGCCGCATAATTGTATTCCTCCAGCCGGATGACGATCAAAAGCGGCGCGATCTCGGATTTGTAGGGCAGATTGCCGGCGATGAAGATGACGGAGCCATACTCGCCGACACCGCGCGCGAAAGCCAGCGCAAAACCGGTGACGATGGCCGGCGCCAGGCCCGGAAGCAGAACCCGGGCGATGGTCTGGAAGCGATTGGCGCCGAGCGTGGCAGCCACTTCCTCCACCTCCTTGTCGATCTCCTCCATAATCGGCTGGACGGTGCGCACGACGAAGGGCAGGCCGATGAAGATCAGCGCGATGACGATGCCGAGCGGCGTGTAGGCGACCTTGATGCCGAGCGGCGCCAGCAGGCTGCCGAGCCAGCCATTCGGCGCGTAGAGCGTGGTCAGTGCGATGCCGGCAACCGCCGTCGGCAGCGCGAAGGGCAGGTCGACCATGGCATCGACGATTCGGCGGCCAGGAAAGCTGTAGCGCACCAGCACCCAGGCGACGATCGTGCCGAAGACGACATTGACCGCGGCGGCAAAGAAGGCGGTGCCGAAGCTGATTTCAAGCGCATTGATGGTGCGGCGGTCGGTGGCGATCGCCCAGAAATCGGCCCAGCCGAGCGCGGCCGATCGCCAGATCAGCCCCGACAGGGGAATGAGGATGATGAGCGTGAGGTAGGCAAGCGAGAAGCCGAGCGTCAATCCGAAACCCGGAATGACGCTCGGCTGTCTGAACCGCCACCCCGCCTTGGCGGGTGCTGTGGTCATGTCGTCCTGATCTAGAATCTAGCTTACTGGGTCTACTGGGCCGGCTTGTAGATCTGGTCGAATATACCACCGTCGCCGAAATGGTAAGGCTGTGCTTTCTTCCAACCGCCAAAAAGCGGATCGTCGATGGTGATCAGCTTGATCTCAGGCAGTTTGGCGAGGTCCTCCGCCGGCACCAAATCGGGCTTCGACGGGCGATAGTGGTTCTTGGCGATCAGCGTCTGGCCTTCCTTGGAGTAGAGATAGCCTAGATAGGCTTCGGCGACTTTTCGCGTGCCTTTGGCGTCGACATTGGCGTCGACCACGGCGACCGGCGGCTCGGCCAGGATCGAGGTCGGCGGGTAAACGATATCGAAATTATCGGCACCGAATTCGTCGAGCGCCAGATAGGCCTCGTTTTCCCAGGCCAGCAACACGTCGCCCAGGCCTTTTTGCGCGAAAGTCACGGTCGCACCGCGCGCACCGGTGTCGAGCACCGGAACATGAGCGTAGAGATTGCCGACGAATTCCTTGGTCTTGGCCTCGTCACCGCCATCCTTGGCGTTGGCGTAGGCCCAGGCGGCGAGATAGTTCCAGCGCGCGCCGCCCGAGGTCTTGGGGTTCGGGGTGATCACCTGGACGTCGTCCTTGACCAGATCGCCCCAGTCCTGGATGCCCTTCGGGTTGCCTTTGCGGACGAGGAAGATGATGGTCGAGGTGTAGGGCGCCGAGTTGTTCTCGAACTTGGTCCGCCAGTCGGGATTGATCGTCTTCGATTTCTCCACGATGGCGTTGATGTCGCCTTCGAGCGCTAGCGTCACCACGTCGGCGTCGAGGCCGTCGATCACGGCGCGGGCCTGCGCGCCCGACCCGCCATGTGACTGCTGGACGGTTACCGTCTCACCGGTCTCGGCCTTCCAGTGGGCGATAAAAGCCTCGTCGAATTGCTTGTACAGCTCACGCGTCGGGTCATAGGACACGTTGAGGATGGTGGTATCGGCAAACGCGAAACCGAGCGTGCCGAACTGGACAGATGTGGCAACCAGTGCGCCGAGCAGTTTCCTGAAACGAGGATTGGTCATTTCCGCCTCCGTTGAGCTCACCTCAATCTACTGAATTGGTAGAAATTAGATGCAATCAATGTTGCTTTTTTTGGCCTTGTGAAGCAATTTTTCGCCGACCTTTGGCCTCATGAGGAAATTCTTTCCTCGCAACGCTGCAGTGCGGATTCGGGCTCATGAAGCGATCTATCTAGAGACAGGTCGCGTCTCGGCAATGGCTGGATGTGGTGCGAGCGCGAATTGCCTTCGCAGCGGCCAGCGTTTAGTCGGCGGTGACGGGAAAATCGAAGCGCTGCTTTGGAAATGGCTCGTTTTCCAGCGTGAAGTGCCACCATTCGCGCGCATAATTCCTGAAGCCGCCGGCGCGCATGGCCTCGACAAGCCTCTTGCGATTTGCGGTTGCTTCCCCGGCGAGCGGACGGTGCGCCGTTTCGCTCATCGGGTCGAAACAGTCGAAGCCGGTGCCGAAATCGAGCGTATCGGCATTGGGCGCGCCGCAGGCCTGTTTTGGAGCGGTGTTGCGGTCGGCTCGCGCGATGGCGACATCGACGGTCGAGCCGCGCGAATGCGTCGACAGTTCGCCGACATATCCTTTGGCGATGAGGTCCTTGCGCTTGACCGTCGGATACCATTGCGGGTCGGGTGGTCCGCCTTCCCCAGTCCATTCGCCAATGTCGGAGACGGCGCGCGCCGGGCGGTAGCAGTCGAACACGACCAGCGTCAGCCCCTCGGCGGCAATCGCTTTCTGGACTCCGGAAAGCGCTTCCGCCGCTCGCCCGGTGAGGATGCATACCGGCGCGTCGTAGCCGGCTGCCTTGCGGTGCAGGAAATTATCTGTGCGGGCGTAGCGGATGTCCTGCCGGATGGTGCGATCGATGTCGGCCAGCCGAACGAAGCCGGCGGGGAGGTCTGCGGACAAGACAGGGGCGGTACCGGCAGCCGACAGCAGGGCGCAAAACGCAATGCGCTGAATCGCTTGGCGCATTCTATTCAACGAACACTTTCACGCTGGCCGCGCGCCCGGCCGCGTCGATCACGGTCAGGGTCGAATAGCCGGCGCCGTCCGGCTGCCAGGTCGCGGTGCGCCGCCGGTCGATGCCGACCAGCGGCTTGCCATTGGCCAGCCAGCGGAACGGGGCGCGGCCGCCTTGCAGCTTCAGCACAAGCGGCGTGGCGTCGGCGGCAGTGGTGCCGAGATCGACGCGGGCGCCGTCGGGCGGAAAAATGATCGTCGGCGCGGGCTCGGTCGACGTCGCCTGGACCAACCCGTCGGCGCCAGAACCGAAGCGCGCCAATGTCACCGGCAGTTCGTCGCGCCTGGGTCTGACGACGCCGGCCGGCTGGCTTGGCAGCGGCACGGCAGCCAGGCCGGAGCGGACAAAGCCCTCGAACAGGATCGGTGCGGCCGAGACATAGCCGGACAGGCCAGGCACCGCGCCGGCATCAGGACGGCCGACCCAGACGCCCAGCACGTAGCGCCCGTCGAAGCCGACCGACCAGGCATCACGGTAGCCGTAGGAGGTGCCGGTCTTGTAGGCGATGCCGCGCCGGGCGGCACCCTCGGGCGGCTTGACGCCCGACAATATGTCGGTGATCTGCCAGTTCGCCTGATCGTCGAGGATGGAAGCGGTGGAGCGTTCGGCATTCGCCGGCTCGGTGCCGTCATGCAGCGTGTGCGCCTTGCCGCCATTGGCAAGCCCGGCATAGAGCTGGACGAGGTCGCGCAGCGTCACGCCGACGCCGCCAAGGCCGATGGCGAGACCCGGCGCCTTGTTGACGGGCAGGATCGGCGCGACGCCGGCCTGGCGGAAGCGCGCGAGCAGCCGCGCCGGCCCGACCGCGTCGAGCACACTGATCGCCGGTACGTTGAGCGACAGTTGCAGCGCCTGCCGGATGCTGACGTCGCCCTGGTAGTCCATGTCGAAATTCTTCGGCCGGTAGCCGGAAAAATCGGTCGGCCTGTCGTCGATCAGTGTTTCCTGCGCGACCAATCCCTGTTCGAAGGCGAGCCCGTAGATGAACGGTTTCAGCGTCGAACCGGGCGAGCGGACGATCCTGGTCATGTCGATCCAGCCGGAGCGGCTGGCGTCGAAATAGTTGGCAGAGCCGACTTCGCCGAGGATCTCACCGGTGCGGGCGTCGGCCAGCACCATGGCGACGGAGAGGCGGGGGCCAAGCCTGGTTGCGGCATCCCTGGCCACCTGTTCCAGCCCTTCCTGGACGCTCTTGCGGATCGTCAGTCGCAGCTTCTGGCCAGGAACGGCCCTGGGCAGCATCGCATTGGCGGCATGGGCGGCGAGCGCCGGCAGCGTGCGGCGGATGGCGGAAACATCGTCGAGCGCGGCACGTGCGGCCTCGCGCTCGCCGAGCAGGCCTGACGAAACCATCCGCATCAGCACCCGGTCGCGGGCGGCGTGGGCGATTGAAAGGTTGCGGTCGGGCCGGCGCTTTTCCGGCAATTGCGGCAGCGCGACGAGCAGGGCCGCCTCCGAGACCGTCAGCCGCTTCGGCTCCTTGCCGAAATAGGCGAGCGAGGCGGCGCGCACACCTTCGAGATTGCCGCCATAGGGGGCCAGCGTCAAATAGCGTTCGAGGATCTCGCGCTTGGTGAGCCGCCGCTCGACCTGTAGGGCGCGCAGCATCTGCTTGACCTTCGAGCCAAGGCTGCGGCTGTCGCGCGGTTCGGTCAGCCTGGCGAGCTGCATCGACAGTGTCGAGCCGCCGGAGACGATACGGCCATTGGCCACGAACTGGCCGGCGGCGCGGGCCAGCGCCAGCATGTCGACGCCTTCATGGTCCCAGAAGCGCTTGTCCTCATAAGTCACCAGCATGTCGACGAACTGTCTGTCGACCTGATCGAGGCGAGTGGCGAGCCGCCAATAGCCGTCCGGCGTGGCGAAGGCCCGCAACAGCTGGCCGTCGCGGTCCTGCACTTCGGTCGATACCGTCAGCGCCGCCGGCAGCGGCGGCGGAAAGGCGCGGTCGAGCTGCCAGAGGGTGGCAGCGGAGAGGGCGAGGAAGCCGGCGAGGGAGGCGGCGGCGATGGCCGAACGGCGCAAAATTTTTCGGGAAAGCACGGCGCCGCCCCTCATCCGCCTGCCGGCACCTTCTCCCCGTATTGTGACGGGGAGAAGGGGGCTGTCACGGCCCACGGTGGCTTTTCTGCAGCGTTCGAGTTTGGCGAAAACTTCGGCGCAGGCCTCTTTCTCCCCGTCACTATACGGGGAGAAATGCCCGGCAGGGCAATGAGGGGCAGCGCCATCGCCATGTTCCTGTTCGCCATCTTTGTCTTACGGCGCCTTGACCTCCATCATGCCGGTCGCGGTGCGGGCCGAATATTGCGGCCGGTACATGTCCTCGACACTCGCCGCCGGATGCGCATAGGCGCCCGGCGTCACCGCACGCACGACATAGGCGAGCGTGATGTTGCGGTCGCCGTCGCCATCGTTCGGATTGAAGGCGGCGACGAAACGGTCGTCGCGGAATTCGAGATGGGCGGCGTCGGTCTGGGCCAGCCAGGAGAAGTTCGACAACTGGGCGCTGGAAACCAGGCCCGGATTGTCGATCTCGAAGCCGGCCGGCAGCAGATCAGTGATCACCAGACGCGACGGCCATTTGTTCTGCTCGTAGACCTTGAGCACGACGACATAGCGTTCGTTCTGGGTCGCCTCCGTGACATTGGCTTCGGTGCCGTCGAGCTTGTAGTAGGTGCGGCCGATGGTGAAGCCGTTGCCGCTGGCCGGCAGCGGCTGGATCGGCGAGGCCACCGTGGTGACGACCGCCTGCAGCGGGTTGCTGCCGGTGTTGGCGACGGTCAGTGGACTGTCGGCAAGGTCGCTGCCGGCGATCTGGTCCGAATAGGCGCCGGCATGCGGCGCGCCGTTGATGGTCAGCGCGATCGAATCGTTGCCGGCCTTCAGTGCGCGGGCCGCCAGCAGCATCCAGGACTCGTCCTGCGTGCTGGTCCATCTGACGGCGGCGCGTTCCTGCGTCACCCGCTTGATCAGCGCCGGCACGATCGTCGGTACCGGCTTCGATTCGGCGGCGAGCGCCAGCATCGCCGCGCCGTCACGCAGCGGCGAGCCATAGTCGGACCTGTAGTAGTCGTATGCGGAGGTCGACTGGGCCAGTTGCAGGGCGGCCTGGAAGGCGGCTTCCGAGCGCTGCGTGTCGCCGTAGAGCGCCAGGCCTGCCGCCAATTGGGCGACGGCCATCGGGCTGGAAAAGGCTTCGAGCTGTGTGTCGGCATAGTAGCGCAGATCGCCGATCGAGGCCTTCTTGTTGCGGGCCAGCACATAGAGCGCATAGGCGATCTCACTGCCGCGATCCTTGACGTCCTGGTCGTAGCCGATCGCGTTTTGCAGATTGCTCAGCGCCTGGTTCATCGCCTGGGCCGGCACGTCGTATTTCTGCTCGCGCGCCCGGGTCAGGAAGTCGGTGACATAGGCGTCGAGCCACAGGTCGCCGGAGCCCGGACCCCACAGGCCGAAGCTGCCGGCCGAGGCCTGGTAGCTCAGCACCTTGTAGATTGCGTCCTGGATGCGGCCATGCAGGTCGGCGTCGCTGGCCATGCCGACGCCCGACGCCATCTCGTTGACATAGAGAAGCGGCATGGCGCGGCTGGTGGTCTGCTCGGCGCAGCCATAGGGGTAGCGGTCGAGCGTCATCAGGAGCGACGGCACGTCGAAGGCCGCCGCCTGCGAAACGCCGACGCTGACCGAAGCGCCGTCGAGCAGGCTTGCCGCCAGGAGCTCCTTGTCGACGCGCAGCGACCCGCCATTGCCCTTGAGGTCGACCACCATGCGGGTGGTCACCGGCAATTGCGCCGGGCGCACCGGCACATAGAGCGTCTGCTCGACAGCGGTGCCGTCGGCATGGGCGAGCTTGATGGTGATCGAGGCGTCACCCGGCGTTTCAGCGATCAGCGGCACGGTCAGCGTCTGCCGCTTGCCCTTGGCGAGCGTCAGCTTTTCGGGCAAGGCGGCACTGCCGGTCGAAAGATTGCCGGTGGTGTTTATCGACAGTGCATAGTCGCCCTCCGGACCGTCGGTGTCGGTGACATCGAGCCGCATGACGGCCGAATCGTCGGGCGCCAGGAAGCGCGGCAAGCCGGCGGTGATCACCACCGGATCGCGCACGATCACGTCGGACTGGGCATGGCCGACCCCGTCCTCGGTCCAGGCGACGGCCATGACGCGCACGGTGCCGTTGAACTGCGGGATGTCGAAGTCGATCCGCGCCTTCCCGTCGGCATCGAGCTGGACCGGACCGGAGAAGAAGGCGACCAGCTTTTCGGTCGGCGGGTTGCCTTGCGACTGTATGTTGGCGCCGTCGCCGCCGGTGCGCAGCTTGCCTGACGTGCCCAGCGAGCCGTCGATCAGGCGGCCGTAGAGGTCGCGTACCTCAAGGCCGAGCATGCGCTGGCCGAAGAACCAGGTCTCCGGATCCGGCACCTTGTAATTGGTCAGATTGAGAATGCCGACATCGACGGCCGCGACCATGACATAGGCGTTGGCGCCCGGCTGCACGCCGGCCACGGAGACCGGGATCGACAGCTGCTGGCGTGGCATGGTCTTGTCCGGCGGCGTCAAGGTGACGGCGAGCTTCTTCGAGCCCGGATCGACCTTCAGCCATTTGACGCCTATGGCGCGCGCCGGCATGCGGGTTTCCTGCGCATCGCCCGGCCTGAACAGCGTTGCCGTGACATAGGCGCCGGCGCCCCAGTCGTCGCCGACCGGGATGTCGATGGTGCTGCCGCCGGCCGGCACGCTGGCTGTGACGGTCTTCAAGAGTTTGTCGGCGCCGATGGTGACGAGCAGCTCGCCGGCAAAATGCGGCGACACTTTGAGCTTGGCCACTTCGCCCGCCGCGTAGTTATCCTTGTCGAGGGCGATTTCCAGGCCGTCAGGCGTTTCGGTTGTGGTGGAGCTGACATACCAGCCGGCGTCGAATTCGTAGCTGGTCGCCGGGCCTTCCGGGTCCGAGGTCTCGATTTCGAGCCGATAGCGGCCCCAGTCGACCGGCAGCGAGACGGTGGCCTCGCCGTTAGCGGTCAGGTCGACCTGGCCGTTGGCCACCGACTTGGTGAAAGTGACCGGCTCATAGTTCCAGGAATTGCTCGAGCGGTACCATTGGTAATTGCGTTCGACCTTGACCAGCGACCATTGCGCGCCCTGCAACGCCTCGCGCTTGCCGTTGGGGTCAACGGCAATCAGGCTGAACTTCGCCGTGCCGCCTTGCGGCACCTCGTCACCGTCGAAATCCGGGCGGATGCCGATCATGTGGCCTTGCGGCCGGATGCCGATGTTGAGCGAGCGCTCGACGGCGCGGCCGCCGGTCTCGCGCATCCTGACCGTAACCTTGGCATCGACCAGTTTGGTGGTCGAGGGCAACTGGTCGACGGAAACCGGGAAGGTTGCCTTGCCGTCTTCACCGACCACGGGCAGGCCGGTGAACGGCGTGACTGACGGTTCCGCCGACTGCTCGTCGGCGAGGCCGAAGGAATAGCCCTTGAAGCGGTCCCAGTCGCGGATGGTCGACAGCGTCAGTTCGCCTTCGAGCGCCAGCCCCGCGGCCGGCGCGCCATAAAGGAAGCGGCCGTCGACAGTGACGTTGGCAGTTTCGCCCTGCGCGATCTCCTGCTTGTCTGAGGACAGGTCGAACTCGATGCGATCCGGCACGAAATCCTCGACCAGGAACATCTGGCTAGCGACCGCCGCCTGCTTGGGGTCGGTGTGGATCGCTACCGTCCAGGTGCCGCGCATGGCGTTGGGTTCGAGCGGCAGGTCGACGGCATGGCCGCCGGCCGACACGCCATCGCTGACGATGCGGCGGTTCTCGACGCCGTCGGGACGGGTGAAGATGAAGGTCAGCGGCAGGTTCTCGACCGCCTTGGCGGCGCCATCGCGGGCAAGCGCCGCGACATGGACGTCCTCGCCGGCGCGGTAGATGCCGCGTTCGGTCCAGGCATAGACGTCGAGCGCGCCCGGCGCCGGACGCCCCGTGACGCCGCGATCGGAAAGATCGAAGCCGGCGCGGCCCATGTCGAGGAAGACGAAGTCGCTGTCACCCTGCTTGGCTGTCAGCACGGCTGGGACCATGCCGCCGTCGCCCCGCGTCAGTCCAGGCTTGAAGACGGCGCGGCCTTCCGCGTCCGTGGTTGCGGTGCCGAGGATTTCATTGTTCCTGGCCAGCAGCGTCAGTTCAGCACCTGATATCGGCTTGGCGGTTCCGAGCGAACGGGCAAAGACGTTCAGCCCATCCTGCCCGGTATAGGTCGACAGGCCGATATCGGAGACGACGAACCATTGCGTGGCGCGCGAATCATAGTCGTTGTCATTCTCATCGACCGGTTGCGCGGTCAGCACATAGACGCCGGGCTTGCGCTGCGGCAGCGCTTCGTCGACCGGGAAGGAGGTGGTGACTTCCTTGTTCAGGTCGTTGGCGATGTCGAGCTGGCCTTGCCAGACCGGCTCGCCCATCTGATCGGAAATGTTGGAGATGTCGTAGCCGTCAAGCTGGCGCAGGAACTGGTAGCCGGACAGAAGCTGGGTCAGCGAGCGGTCGCCGATGCGGTAGAGCTTCATTTCGGCGGCGCTCATGTTGACGGTGACGACCGGGATGCCGCGGCGCGCGCCGGCCGGCAGCACGAAGCTGTCGCCGGTGAAACGGGCGGACGGAGCGCGGTCCTGCACATAGATCGACAGCACCACCGGGGTGGTGATCACCTCGCCGATGGCGGCCGGCAGGCCGGGGCGGAAGGTCACGTCGTAATGCTGGCCGTGCTCGAGCCCCTCGACGCAGATCTGCTTGTCCTTGGCCTCGACGCCCTTGGGGGCGGCGTTGTCGACGGTGACGAATTGCGAGTAGTCGACACCGGTCTTGACCAGGTCCTCGGAAAACTGCGCGCAGATACGCGGCGCGCTGGTGTCGGCGTCGACCGTGTGATCGACGACGCGGAAGCCCTTGCGGGCCTTGAGATCCTGATAGGCGGCCGAGACCCAAGGCGAACTGACCAGCGCGAGGCTCGCTTCGTAGGCCTGCAGGGCCGGCCGGGGGAGGTCGCGGCGGTCGAGCCCGTCGCCAAGCAGCGCCAGCGCTTCGGAGCGCGTTTTTGTAGTGCGCAGCAATTTGTAGGCGTTGAAGCCGGCGGAGGTGGCGTTCGCCGGCAGGGTGGACGCCTCCGCGCTGTTGGCGGTCGGCTGCACGGCGAGCGTTTCCCGCGCCAGTTCGAGCCAAAGCTGGCCATCGTCGGGCGATACCGAAACCAAAGCCTCATATTTCTGCATGGCCGTGCGGTGGTCGCCGGTCTGCGACGCCTGTTTTGCCGCCTCCCGCAGCGCCGTCAGCCCTTCGGTGGGCTTGGTGTAGGCCGGGCCGGTGAGCCTGTTGCGGTATTGCTGGGCCTGGTCGGCCATCCAGGCGGGGAAGAAGGCGAGGTCCGGCGGCGCGCCGATATCGGGGTCGCCATCGACGTTGACGACCTTGCCGGCGACGGCGCCGTTGAAGGGCTTCAGCGTGTTATAGTCCGATTTGAGAAAGCACCATTTGACTTTGGGGTTATAGGTGAAGGCGCGGCAGGCGGGATCGCCGAGACATGTCGTCTTGCACTGGTCGAGGCTGACATTCTGGTCGGATCTGAGATCGAAACCGAAATAATCGGAATTGCCCGATGTCACCACCCGGCGCGCTTCGGCCGCTTGGGCGACACTGCTCCAGGCGAAAAAGAGAAGAAAAAAGATCGACAGACCACGAGCCGCGCGCATTGCCATAACACCCTCCAGACACTGCTTACGTTACGTCCAGACATGTTCAAGCTCAGTCACGCTTGTCAACACGAGGACGCGGCAGGTTCCGCCTGCCAACGGTTTCCTTTCCGGCCGATGACCGGTAGTACCTCCATAGGACAGGGATCACGCATTCTTGCGGCGACGCAGAAGGTGTGAATTCCAAGCCCTGTCCATTTCAGACAATTGGATTGTGGCTCCTTTACGAGCAATTCAGAACTTCATTCCAATTTTAGCTTTGGCAGCTAGTGTAGAGTTGTAATGTCGGCGTATGAAAGGCAGATGTGGGGAGGAACCGCGCCACGGCGTGTGCTTTCGCACGCCCTGCTTTTCGCCTTGCTGTGCTCGACTGCATTGGTTGCCGCGAGCGGAAATGCGGCCGCTTTCGAGATCTTCGGCATCAAGCTGTGGGGATCGTCAGAGGACGAAGACGCCGACATCGTCGATCCGCTGCGCTATGCGGTGACCATCGAGGCGCCCGACGCCGACGAGGACCTCGCCGAGAAGCTCGAAAACGCCTCGGCGCTGCAGGACGACGAAGAACGTCCAGTCTCTGGTTCGCTCGGCCTGCTGGCCAAGGCGCGTGGCGACCGCGATCAGCTTGTCGCCGCACTTTACGCGGACGCCCGCTATGAGGGCGTCGTCACCATCACCATCGAAGGCAAGCCGCTCGACGATTTGCCGCCCGACGCCGAATTTTCGGGTCCGCAGCCGATCCCGGTGGTGATCAACATTGCGACCGGGCCGAAATTCACGCTTGGCGACATCAGGCTGGAGGGCGATGCGGCGGGGCTGGCGGGCGCCGATTTCGGCCTGATCGCCGGCGGCGATGCCGGTTCCGGTGCCGTGCTCAAGGCCGAGGCGTCGATCGTGCGGGCGCTCAAAGAGGAAGGCAGGCCGCTGGCCAAGGTGACGGAGCGCGAGATCGTCGCCGACCACGCCACCTCGACGCTCGACGTAACGCTGACCGTGGCGGCCGGGCCGGTTGCCGGCTACGGCGACACCACGGTCGAGGGCACCGAAAAGGTCGACCGCGATTTCACCGAATATATGACCGGCCTGAAGCGAGGCCGCCAATATTCGCCGGAAGAGATCGACGAAGCGCGCGACCGCCTGCTTGGGCTGGAAGTCTTCAACAGCGTGACGCTGAAGGAGGCCGACGGTCTCGACGCCGACGGCAACATCCCGATCGGCGTCGAAGTGAGCGAGCGCAAGCCGCGCTTTTTCGGCCTTGGCGGCACCTTCTCCAACACCGAGGGGCTCGGCCTCGAAGGCTATTGGGGCCACCGCAACCTGTTCGGCCGTGCCGAAAAGCTGCGCATCGAGGGCGCAATCAGCGGTATCGGCAGCAATGAGCTGACCGAGCTCAACTACAATGCCGGCATCATGTTCGAAAAGCCGGGCGTCGTCGGGCCGGCGTCGAAATTCTTCGCCGGCGTCAACACCGTATTAGAGCATCCCGACGCCTACGACCATTTCTCGGTCAAGGGCAACACCGGCCTGTCTTATGAACTCGACAGGCAGCAGACGGTTTCCGCGGAAGTCGCGCTCGACTATTCGAAGATCACCGACTCTTTCGGCAAGCACACCTATCTGATCGCCAGCGTTCCGCTGCGATATGTCTTCGACAATCGCGACAGCCGGCTGAACCCGACGACCGGATTCAGGGCGCTGGCCTATGCCGAGCCGAGCTACGACATTTTGAACGGCGCGGCCTTCGTCAAGCTGAGAGGCGAAGGATCGGCATATCAGTCGCTCGATGCGGCCTCGAAGTTCGTCTTGGCCGAACGCGTCGCCATCGGCTCGATCATCGGTGCCGGCCTTCAGGATGTTCCGGCCGACCGGCGCTTCTATTCCGGCGGCGGCGGCTCGGTGCGCGGTTATGCCTATCAGGGCATCGGTCCGAAGGACGCCGACGGAGAGCCGATCGGCGGGCTATCCTTCTTCGAGACCTCGGTCGAGATGCGCATTGCCATCACCGACACGATCGGCGTCGTGCCGTTCGTCGATGCCGGCACGGTCTCGACCAAGCAGTTCCCGGATTTTTCCGACACTCAGGTCGGCGCCGGCGTCGGCCTGCGCTATATTACCCCGTTCGGACCGCTGCGCATCGATGCGGCGGTGCCGCTCAACCGGGGTCCCGATGACCCGCATTTCGGCATCTATGCCGGCATCGGCCAGGCGTTCTGATGACAATGTTCAAGCGCGTCCTTCGCATTATCCTTTACACGCTGCTCATCGTGGTGGCGGCGGTCGTCGGTGCGCTCGTCGTGCTGACCAAGACCGAGCGCGGCCGCGACAATCTCGCCGGCATCATCTCGACCATGGCGTCGACCGATGACCGGAAGGTCAGGGTCAGCGGCATCGACGGCATCTGGTCCGGTGCGCTGACTGTCGATCATGTGGTGCTGGAGGATCGCCAGGGCGCCTGGCTGGTGGCGCGCAAGGTGGCCGTCGACTGGTCGCCGCTGGCGCTTCTGTCGAAAAACTTCAGCGCCGGCCGCATCGCCGCCGATCGCATCGAACTGGCGCGGCTGCCGGTGGCCGGCACCCAGCCGAGCCAAGATGGCGCCACCACCCTGCCGGTGTCGCTCGACATCAAGCAGATCGACCTGCCGGAAATCGCGGTCGGGCAGGCGCTGGCCGGCAGCGGTATCGCAGAGCTCGCGGCCAAGGGGTCGTTCAAGGCCGACGCGGCGCCGCTGGCGCTCGAAACCAGCCTCAACATCACCCGCCATGACGGCAAGCAAGGCCAGGTCGACGCCAACATCCATTTCGCGCCCGCCGACAACAAGCTCGACCTCGATCTGAAGGCATCGGAGCCGGCCGGCGGCATCATCGCCAATCTGCTCAATTTGCCGGATGCGCCGCCGGTCAACATCGTCGTCACCGGCACGGGACCGGTCGCCAACTGGAACGGCATCGGTACCTTCGTCGTCGACGGCCAGATCGTCACCCAGATCACCGGCCGCCATCAGTTCACCGATAAGGGCAACTATGTCGAGGCCAAGGGCGACGGCGACTTCCAGCGCTTCATGCCCGACAATCTGAAGTCCTTATTTGCCGGCAAGACCAGCTTCGACCTTGCCGGAACCGCGATCGTGACCGGCGGCGTCGAGGTCGAGCGCGCCGGCATCGACAGCGATGCCGTGCATGGCACCGCCGCCGGCATCATCGACCCCAATGGCGCCAGCGACCTTTCGGTGGAGCTCGCCGCCAAGGGCCCACCGATCGTGCTCAGCCTCGGCACCGCGGTGCAGCCGGTGACGGTCGCGATCACCGGCGCCACGGCCCGCGCGTTCGGCGGCGGCAAGGCGCCGATAGTCGACATCGGCGCGTCTCTGGTCTCGGTGGTGGCGGGCGGCACGCGGGTGGACGATCTGTCGGCTGAAATCCATTCCGACGGCTTCGACATCCAGGACCGCAGCGGACCGGTCACCATCAAGCTTATAGCCGGCGGCCTGAACACCGACGTGGCGACGCTGGCGCCGCTGGTGACCGGCAGGGTGTCCGCGGACCTCGCCGGGTCGGTCAGCAAGGACGAGATCGTCGTCGACCAAGGCACGCTGCGCAGCGATGCGCTCAATGCCTCGGTGACGTCCAAGGTGACGCTGGCCGATTTGGCGATGACGCTCAAGATGAATGCCGATGCCGTCTCGACAGCGCTGCCGCCGCAGATCCGCCCGGTTCTCGGCGAGCGTGTGACATTCTCGGCGACCGCGACCCGCGACCCGCAAGGCTTGTTTGCCGCCAATGCACTGCAATTCACTTCGGGCTCGCTCAGCGCCAGCGGCACCGCCAGCGCGACGGGCACCGACATCCAGGCCGATATCAGGGGTACGCTCGGTGACGTTTCGGTGCTGTCGCCGATGGTTGGCGTACCGGTGGGCGGGGCCGTCGATTTCGCGCTGACGGCGAGCGGCGCGCGCACGGCGCCGGATTTTTCGGTTTCGGCCGACAGCGACAGCCTGACCGCGTCGGGCCGCACGGTTAAGACGATCAAGCTGACTGCGACGGGGAAGGCCGACATCGCCAATCCCGCCGCCGATGTCTCACTGACCGGGTCCGTCGACGACCAGCCGCTCGATCTCAGGGTATCGTTGGTGACGCGTGACGGAAAGCGTTCCCTCAACGGGCTTAGCCTGTCGCTGGCCGACAACAAGATCTCGGGTGATCTCGCTCTCGACGACAGCTTGCTGCCGCTCGGCACGTTGGCACTCGAAGCGCTCGATATCGGGCCGCTGGCCGCACTTGCCGGGCAGACGGCGGCAGGCGACGTGCAGGGCAGCATCCGCCTCTCGAGTGATGGTGGCGCGCCGACGGTCGCGATCGATCTGACGAGCGGGTCTATTTCGCGCGGCGATCTGGCGGCAAAGACCATCGCCGTCAAGGCGCTGGTTGCCAACTATCTCAAGGCACCGGCGATCTCCGGCACGATCAAGGCTGAAACGGTCACTTCGGGGGCCACCGTGGTCAGCGGCATCGGTGTCGATTTGAAGCGCGAAGGCGATTGGACCGGGTTTTCCGGCGGCGCCACCGTCGCCGGCATTCCGGCCACGCTCGAAGGCAGGGTGAAGATCGCGGACGGCACGACAAGCGTCGAGATCGCCTCGGGCGAAGCGACCATTCGCGGCATCAAGGCGGCGATCGTGCAGCCGTCGACCCTGAGCATCGCCAATGGCACGGCCAGCATCGAGAAGCTGCTGCTCGATGTCGGCGGCGGATCGGTGACCGTGTCCGGCACCGCCGGCCCGACGCTCGACCTCGCGGCGGAGTTTTCCGCACTGCCGGCCGCCCTTGCCAATGATTTTTCACCCGGCCTCGTCGCCGCGGGTACGCTCGGTGGAACGGCGCAAGTGACGGGACCGTCGGCAGCCCCCGACATTCGTTTCGAGGCGCAGCTCAGCGGCGCCGAAACCAGCCAGACACGTCAGGCGGGGCTCGGCCCTCTCAACCTCGACGCGGCAGGCCGCTTCTCCTCCGCCAGTGGCGTCGCCATCGACCACGCGACGCTTGCCGGTGACAAAATTTCCGGCAAGGCCGCCGGCACCATCAATCCGAACGGCTCCAGCGATTTTGCGCTCGACCTCGCCTCGACCGGCCCGAGCCTGCCGCTGGCGCTTGGCAGCACCGAGAGCCCGATCAATCTCGAGTTGCAGGCGCTGTCGGTGGAGGTCGCGGGGCAGGGCATGCAATCGACGCTGAATATCTCCGCGACACTGCCGTCGGTCGCCACCAACCTCGCCAACGCCGAAGGCATCGCGCTTGCGCTCCATTCCGACGCCTTCGATCTGAAGGGCCGGACAGGGCCGATTTCCGGCACGGTGACGGCGGACAAGATCGGCCTGGACAATCCGACCATCGCGCCGCTGCTCGCCGGAAAGATCACTGCCAAGGTCGCCGGCGATCTCGCTACCGATACCATCGTCATCGACAGCGGGTCGGTGACGGGCGACGCGCTGAACACCGGCTTCGACGGAAGGGTCTCGCTGGCCGACGGCGCCATCGATCTCAACCTCAGGGCGGATGCGGCTTCCGCAGCGCTGCCGGCGGCAGCGCGCGGTGTGCTCGCCGAGCGGACAGAACTCAGCGCGGCACTGAAGCGTGACGCCAATGGCAATGTCACCGCCAACGCGATCAGGCTGGTATCAGGTGCATTCAGCGCCGACGGGCAGGCCAGCCTTGCCGACAACCAACTCGCCGCCGACATCAAGGGCGCGCTGACCGACATCTCGCTTCTGTCCGGGGATGCCAGGGGCGCCATAACGTTCGCGCTGAACGCGCAGGGCGCCGGTACAGCGCCCGACCTGTCGCTGACGGTCAACAGCGACCGGCTTTCGGTGGCGGCGCGAGAAATCACCGGGCTAAAGCTCACCGCGACGGGGAAGGGCGACATTGCCAGCCCGGCGGCCGATATCTCGCTCACCGGATCCGTCAATGACGAGCCACTCGATTTCAAGGCGTCGCTGGTAACGCGCGGGGGAAAGCGGTCCATAAACGGACTAAGCCTGTCGCTGGGCGACAACAAAGTTTCGGGCGACCTTGCTCTCGACGATAGATTCCTGCCGCTCGGCACGGTGGCGCTGGATCTACCCGATATCAGTCCGCTCGCAGCCCTGGCGCTGGAAAAAGCTAACGGCGACGTGCGTGGCACGATCGCCTTCTCGAAGACCGGCAATGCGCCTGATGTCGCCATCAAGGCGACCACAGATTCAATTTCGCGCGGCGATCTTTCGGTAAAGACGGTCACCATCGATGCACTGATTGCCAACTATCTCGCCGCACCGGTGATCTCCGGAAAAATCCGTGCCGACAGCGTCACCTCCGGCGGCACCGTCATTCGCGGCATCGATGTCGATCTCAAGCGTGACGGCGACTGGACCGGGTTTTCCGGCGGCGCCACCGTCAAGGACATTCCGGCCAGGGCCGAAGGCAGGGTGAAGATCGCGGACGGCACGACAAGTGTCGAGATCGCCTCGGGCGAAGCGACCATTCGCGGCATCAAGGCGGCGATCGTGCAGCCGTCGACCCTAAGCATCGCCAATGGCACGGCCAGCATCGAAAAGCTGATGCTCGATGTCGGCGGCGGATCGGTGACCGTGTCCGGCACCGCCGGCCCGACGCTCGACCTCGCGGCGGAGTTTTCCGCACTGCCGGCCGCCCTTGCCAATGATTTTTCACCCGGCCTCGATGCCGCGGGCAGGCTCGGTGGAACGGCGCAAGTGACGGGACCGTCGGCAGCCCCCGACATTCGTTTCAAGGCGCAGCTCAGCGGCGCCGAGACCAGCCAGACCCGCCAGGCGGGGCTCGGCCCTCTCAACCTCGACGCGGCAGGCAGCTTCTCGTCCGCCAGCGGCGTCGCCATCGACCACGCGACGCTTGCCGGTGACAAAATTTCCGGCAAGGCCGCCGGCACCATCAATCCGAACGGCGCCAGCGATTTTGCGCTCGACCTCGCCTCGACCGGCCCGAGCCTGCCGCTGGCGCTTGGTAGCACCGAGAGCCCGATCAAGCTCGAGCTGCAGGCGCTTTCGGTAAAGGCTGCAGGGCAGGGCACGCAGCCGAAGCTCGACATTTCCGCGACGCTGCCTTCGGCCGCCACCAATCTAGCTAAGGTAGAGGGGCTCACCCTGGCATTGCACTCGGACGCCTTCGACGTGAAAAGCCGAACGGGGCCGATTTCCGGCACGGTGACGGCGGACAAGATCGGCTTGGACAATCCGACCATCGCGCCGCTGCTCGCCGGCAGGATCACAGCCAAGGTCGCCGGCAGCCTCGCGACTGACACCATCGTCATCGACAGCGGCTCGGTGACAAGCGAGGCACTGGACAGCGGCTTCGACGGAAGGGTCTCGCTGGCCGACGGCGCCATCGATCTCAACCTCAGGGCGGATGCGGCTTCCGCAGCGCTGCCGGCGGCAGCGCGCGGTGTGCTCGCCGAGCGGACAGAACTCAGCGCGGCACTGAAGCGCGACGCCAACGGCAATGTCACCGCCAACGCCATCAGGCTGGTGTCCGGCGCGCTGACCGCCGACGGGCAGGCCAGCCTTGCCGACAACCAACTCGCCGTCGACATCAAGGGCGCGCTGACCGACATCTCGCTTCTGTCCGGGGATGCCAGGGGCGCCATCGCTTTCGCCCTGAATGCGCAAGGCGCCGGCACCGCGCCCGACCTATCGCTGACGGTCAACAGCGACCGGCTCTTGGTGGCCGAACGCGAGATCACCGGGTTGAGGCTCACCGCCACCGGCAAGGCCGATGCCGCCAACCCGGCGGCCAATGTCCAACTGACCGGAAATGTCGCGGGCCAGCCCCTGCAAGGCCGTGCCGTGCTGGCGACGTCCGACGGCAAGCGCGCCATCAACGGGCTTTTGCTGTCACTCGGCAAGAACCGGGTATCAGGCGACCTGGCACTTGACGATGCCTTCGTGCCTGATGGCACCGTGGCGCTCGACCTGCCTGATATCGGACCGCTCGCAGCCCTTGCGCTGGAAAAGGCGGAAGGCGACGTGCGTGGCACGATCGTCTTCTCGAAGACCGGCAATGCGCCTGAGGTCACCATCAAGGCTTCGACGGCTTCGATTTCACGCGGCGATGTTTCGGCAAAGACGGTCACCATCGATGCATCGATCGCCAACTATCTCGCGGCACCGGTGATCTCCGGAAAGATCCGCGCCGACAGCGTCACCTCCGGCGGCACCGTCATTCGCGGCATCGATGTCGATCTCAAGCGTGACGGCGACTGGACAGGCTTTTCCGGCGGCGCCAACGTCAAGGACATTCCGGCCAGGGCCGCCGGCCGCGTCAGGATCGCCAACGGCACGACGACGGTCGAGCTCACCTCCGGCCAGGCGACCATGCGCGGCATCAAAGCGGCGATCGCGCAGGCCTCGACCATCACCATCGCCAACGGCACCACCAGCCTGGATCGGCTCGCGCTCAACCTCGGCGGCGGCACGGCGACGGTTTCGGGCAGGGTCGGGGAGGCGCTCAATCTCAACGCGACGCTGGCGCGGGTGCCGATGTCGCTCGCCAACAGTTTCTCGCCGGGCCTCGACGCCGCCGGCTCGATCTCGGGCACGGTGAAGGTGACGGGCGCGCCGGCCAATCCGGCCGTCGCCTTCAAGATCGACGCCGCAGGCGTCCAGACGTCGCAGACCCGCGGTGCCGGTTTCGGCGGCATGGGCGTTTCGTCCTCCGGCACGTATTCGGGCAACAGACTGGCCTTCGACGCCAACATGAGCGATGCCGCCGGTCTCGGCCTCAAGGGCGGCGGCACGATGACGACATCAGGCACGCCCACCCTTGATCTCGACTTTTCCGGCAAGGTGCCGTTCGCCTTCCTCACCCGGACACTCGCCGCGCAAGGCCTGTCGTTGAGCGGCACGGCCGACGTCGATTTGAAGGTGCGCGGCCCGGCGACGTCGCCGGTGATCACAGGCACGGTCCGCACGTCGGGTGCCCGCCTGATCGATGCACGCTCGGGACTTGCGATCAACGATATCACCGCCGATGTGGCGATCGGCGGTGGCGTCGCCAGGATCAACCGCCTGACTGGCAATTTGTCGACGCGCGGCAGCCTGTCGGCCAGCGGCACGGTCGGCATCAATCCGGCGCAAGGCTTTCCAGCCGATCTGTCGGTCAAGCTCGTCGACGGCCGCTACACCGACGGCAGGGTGGTCACCGCCAACCTCGGCGGCGACCTGACCATCAAGGGGCCGCTCGCGTCGGCGCCGGTGATCTCGGGTACGATCAACCTGGCCAAGACCGTCATCACCGTTCCCGAAAAGCTGCCGGGTTCGCTAGCGGCGCTCGACGTCAAGCATAGGAACGCACCGGCCGCCGTGCGCGCGCAGGACAAGGCGTTGCGCCCGGCGACGGCGAGCGGCAGCGGCGGTGGCGGCGGCCTCAATCTCGATGTCACGGTCAACGCGCCGAGCCAGATCTTTATCCAGGGCAGGGGTGTCGATGCCGAGCTTGGCGGTTCGCTGCGGCTGACCGGCCCGGCATCGTCGCCGCAAGCGGTAGGCACATTTGACTTGCAGCGCGGGCGGCTGACGATCCTCGCCAAGCGGCTGACCTTCACCGAAGGCACGGTCGGCTTTTCAGGCTCGCTGGTACCTTATCTCAACCTCACGGCGACATCGACGACGAGCAGCGCCACCGTCACCATCGTGGTGTCGGGCGAGGCGACCAATCCGAAATTCAACTTCTCGTCGGTGCCGGCGCTGCCGGAAGACGAGGTCCTGGCGCAACTGATTTTCGGCCGCTCGATGTCGAACCTGTCGCCGCTGCAGATCGCCCAGCTTGCCGAAGCCGCCGCGCAGCTGGCCGGTGTCGGCGGCTCGACCTCGCTGCTCCAGAACCTGCGCAGCGCGATCGGCGTCGACGATCTCGACGTCATAACCGACGAAGAGGGCGGCACCGCCGTCTCGGCCGGCAAATATCTCAACGACCGCACCTATGTGACGATCCAGAAGGGCGACAAGCCGGGTTCGGGCAAGGCGGCGATCGATCTCGACGTCGGGCGCGGCGTCAAATTGCGCGGCGAGGCCACCGACGCCGGCGAAGCCAAGGGCGGCGTTTTCTACGAGCGCGAGTACTGAAGCCGGCCGACGCGCTGTCACACCCCTATCCGGGATCGGCTGGCGCTGTGCAAAGCTTGGCGCATCACGCAGAAAATCGGAATCGATTTTCGGTTAGGGATCATGCGCAAAATCAAAGTGCTACAGCGTCCTTTGCACCCACCGGTACGCGCGGCGCTGTCGTGAATGTCTCGGTTTAATCGATGCCGGAGATTCGAACGAAATCTGCCGGGCAATAGCAATTTTGCGCCAAGACTGTCGTTATCACGCGAACTGCTTCCCTTCCAAAGTTGCACATTCCTTGGCATGTTCCCAACCCGTGCCGTTTTTGACATCATGGCCCGGATGCGGAATGGTAAAAGGCAGAAAGCCAACAATGGGAGTTCGTGATGACAATCTACAAGAGTAATGGCGATCGCGTTCCGGATCACATCCATGCAATGGCCGAAGAAGCCAGGGCCGGACGTGTCGATCGCCGCGAGTTTCTCGCTTTGGCCAGCGTCTTCGGCGCGTCCACGGCGATGGCCTATGGTATGCTCGGCCTCGCCGATCCGACGCCGGCGAGAGCACAGGACGTACAGGGCAAGAAGGGCGGCATACTGAAGGTCGCTATGTGGATCAAGGATGCGAAGGATCCGCGCAAGGCCGACTGGTCGGAAATCGCCAATGCCGAGCGCCAGGCACTCGAGCCGTTGGTCAAGTACACAAACGAATACACGTTCCGCCCTTATCTGCTCGAGAGCTGGGACGTCAACGACGATGCCACCGAGTACACGCTGCATGTGCGCAAGGGCGTCACCTGGAACAACGGCGATCCGTTCACCGCGGACGACGTCATCTTCAACTTCAAGCGTTGGGCCGACAAGAAGGCCGAAGGCAATTCCATGCCCGGTCGTCTCGGCTCGCTGGTCAAGGACGACAAGCTGGATGAGAGCGCAGTCACCAAGGTCGACGATATGACGGTCAAGCTGAAGCTCAGCACGCCGGATATCGCGCTCATCCCCAATGTGTGCGACTATCCCGGTCTCATCGTCCACAAGACCTTCGACGAAAAGGGTGGTGATTTCAAAGCCTGCCCGATCGGCACCGGCCCGTTCGAACTCGTCTCCTACGATGTCGGCCAAAAAGTGGTCTACAAGCGCCGCGAAGACAACAAGTGGTGGGACGGCGAGGTCTTTCTCGACGGCATCGAGTTCATCGACTACGGCACCGATCCGGCGGCCACGGTCAGCGCCTTCGAATCCGGAGAGGTCCATACTAATTTCGAGACGTCGGCCGACTATGTGTCGATCCTCGACGGTGTCGACCTGGTCAAGTACGAGGTGGTCACCGCAGCGACCATCGTCTGCCGCACCAATGTGGCCAACAAGCCTTATGACGATCAGAAGGTCCGCAACGCGCTGCAGCTCGCAGTCGACAACGCTGTCGTGCTCCAGCTGGGCGGTGGCGATGCCGGTACTGTCGCCGAAAACCACCATGTCTCGCCGATCCATCCGGAATATTACGAGCTGCCGAAGATTGCCCGCGATCCGGCCAAGGCGAAGGCGCTGATGGAGGAAGCCGGTCAGGCCGATTTCGAGCACGAGCTGATCACGGTCGACGAAGACTGGCACAAGAACACCGGCGATGCGATCGCCGCGCAGATGCGCGACGCCGGCATCAAGGTGAAGCGCACGGTGCTGCCGGGTTCGACGTTCTGGAACGACTGGACCAAATATCCCTTGTCGATGACCAACTGGAACATGCGGCCGCTCGGCGTCCAGGTTCTGGCGATCGGCTACCGCACCGGAGAAGCCTGGAACGAAACCGCCTGGTCGAATCCCGAATGGGATGCCAAGCTCAACGCCGCGCTTTCGGTCGCCGACGCCGCCAAGCGCAAGGAGATGATGAAGGACATCGAGCAGATCCTGCAGGATTCCGGCATCATCATCCAGCCCTACTGGCGCAAGCTCTACAGTCACTCGGTGGCTGCCGTTAAGAACTACGCCATGCACCCGACCTTCGAGCGCGACTACGGCAAGGTCTGGCTCGACGAGGCCTGATCGGATCGATCGTGGAAGGGGCGGTTCGCCCCTTCCACCCACGCCATGCATGATTCCAGAACCGAAAGTAGGCGCAGCAAGAAAAGCGCGGACTCTTCGGATAGGGGCGTGCAATAAGACAGGGTTGATCGCATTCTGAGGGTCCGTTTGACAGCCAGCTCTGCCGATAAGCGGCTGAGTTGGTTCCAAGCCGGCCTCAACCCCAACCAGACCGGCAGGGGGCCGCCATGCTTTCCTTCATCCTTCGACGCCTCGGCACCATGGCATTGACGATGCTGTGCCTGACGTTGGTCGTCTTCTTCCTGATCAATCTCGACCCCAACCTGAAAAAACTGGCCATCAGCCAGACCGAAATGCACACCTCGGCCGAGCAGCTCGAAAGCTGGCTGGTCAACCATGGCTACCGCCAGAATTTCTTCTCCCGCTACGGCCAATGGCTGGGTATCGTGCCCAAACAGCCGGTCACAGACCCGGCAACGGGCAAACCCGCGCGACGTTTTTCCTTCTGCAACGATCCAGTCGAGCCGACGTTCTCCGGCGTGCTGCAGGGTGATTTCGGGTGCTCGACCAAATTCAAGACGACGGTCGCGTCGAAGCTTTTCCCGGCGCTCGGCGCCACCGGCATACTGATGTTCTGGGTGCTTGTGGTGATGGTGCCGATCTCGCTGCTGATCGGCATCCTCGCCGGCATGCGCGAGGGCACGCGAACCGACCGGACGTTATCCGTCGTCTCCATCGCCTCGACGGCGACGCCCGAATATGTGTCGGGCGTCATCTTCACCGTCATCTTCGCCTCATGGCTCGGCTGGCTGAACGGTTCGGCGGCTTCGGCCAGCCGGGGCATCACCTTCTACAACTTCACCTTGCCTGTCATGACGCTGGCGATCTACGCCATCGGCTACATCGCAAGAATGACCCGCGCCTCGATGGTCGAGGTGATGACGCAGCAATATATCCGCACCGCCCGGTTGAAGGGCCTCTCCTTCGGCAGCGTCGTGGTCAAGCACGCGCTGCGCAACGCGCTGATCGCGCCGTTCACGGTCATCATGCTGCAATTTCCCTGGCTGCTCACCGGCGTCGTCATCGTCGAGGTGATGTTCCGCTATCAGGGCTTCGGCTACACACTGGTCGAGGCGGCCGGCAACAACGACATCGATCTTTTGCTCGGTTGCTCCCTGGTCTCGGTGCTCATCGTCCTGATCACGCAGCTCATTTCCGATGTCGGCTACGCGTTTCTCAATCCGCGTATCAGAGTTCAATAGGGGATCGGGCGGATGTTGCTTGAATATATCGGCGCCTTCAATGTGGTGCTTGGCGTGCTTGCGCGTTTCTGGCCGGTCTGGATCGCTCTCGTCCTGTTGATGGGGACGAGCTTCGCCTACAAGAAGAGGCTTGGCCTCTATGGTCAGCTCTTCGACAGCGCCGTCGGCATCGTCGGCGTCGGAATCTGCCTGTTCTGGCTGTTCACGGCGATCTTCGCGTCGACCATCTCGCCCTTCAATCCGCTTGCCCAGGTGGCGATCATGAAGGATGCGCTGCCGGGCGCGATCGAGCCGCAATCGGGACTTGTCTACCTCTTCGGCGGCGACAAGCTCGCCCGCGACGTGTTCAGCCGCATGGTCTTTGGCAGCCAGATCGTGCTGATCATCGCGCCGGCGGCAACCGGCTTCGCGCTGATGGTCGGCATCACGCTCGGCCTGCCGGCCGGCTATTATGGCGGCAAGATCGATACGGTGCTGTCCTTCCTCGCCAACCTGGTGCTCGCCTTCCCGGTGATCCTCCTGTTCTACCTGCTGGTGACGCCGGGCATCATGGACACGCCGATACCCTATGCGCTGGCCGGCCTGTTCTTCCTGTTCCCGATCATCTTCTTCAGCGTGCTGTTCTGGACGCGCTACAAGAAACGGCCCGACCGCCTCTACATCCTCTTGGGACTGACGCTGATTATTGGCGGCTGGGTCTATGCCGGCCTGGTCTTCGATGCCGACCCGTTCAGGATCATCCATATCGATCCCAACCAGCTCAACATCTTCGTGGCGGTGGTGTTCGCCTCCAGCCCGGGCGTGTTCCGTATCGTGCGCGGCCTCACCATGGACATCAAGACGCGCGACTATGTTGCGGCGGCGCAGACGCGCGGTGAATCGCCCTGGTACATCATGCTGTGGGAGATCCTGCCCAATGCGCGCGGGCCGCTGATCGTCGATGGCTGCCTGCGCATCGGCTACACCACGATCCTGCTCGGCACGCTCGGCTATTTCGGCCTGGGGCTGGCGCCCGAAAGCCCGGACTGGGGCACCGCGATCAAGGACGCCAGCCGGCTGCTGCGCTCCTTTATCCACCCGGCGCTGCCGCCGACGATCGCGCTGATGTCGTTCGTGCTGGGGCTGAACCTTCTGGCCGACTCGCTGCGCGAACAATCGATGAAAGATTGATGGACGGGTCTTCGACCCTATTTAGAAGAACAAGGATTGGAGCGACCCATGAATGAGGCAGTTCGAAATCCCACCAACCCGACCAATGGGCCGATCATCGAGATCGAGAACCTGTCGATCTCCTTCTTCACCCGCAAGGGTGAGATACCGGCCGTCATGGACTTTTCCTGCACGGTCATGCCTGGCGAAGCGATGGGCATCGTCGGCGAATCCGGCTGCGGCAAGTCGACCGTGTCGCTCGGCATCATGCGCGACCTCTCCAACATCGGAAAGATCGTCGGCGGCCGGATAAAGTTCCAGGGCAAAGACATGGGCGAGCTGTCCGACGAGGAACTGCGCGCCATCCGCGGCAACAAGATCGCGATGATCTACCAGGAGCCGATGGCCAGCCTGAACCCGGCGATGAAGGTCGGCCAGCAACTGATGGAAGTGCCGCTGATCCACGACAAGGTGTCGAAGGAAGAGGCTTACAAACGCGCGCTGGAAATGGTGCGCTCGGTCAGACTGCCCGATCCGGAGCGCATGATGCGCTCGTTTCCGCACCAGCTTTCCGGTGGCCAGCAACAGCGCATCGTCATCGCCATGGCACTGCTGTCGAAGCCGGCGCTGCTCCTGCTCGACGAGCCGACGACAGCGCTCGACGTGACGGTGGAAGCCGGCATCGTCGACCTGGTCAAAGGGCTCGGCGAGAAGTTCGGCACCTCGATGATCTTCGTGTCGCACAATCTCGGCCTGATCCTGGAAACCTGCGACCGCATCACGGTGATGTATTCGGGCGAAGCGGTGGAGACCGGCAAGATCAAGGACGTCTTCGACCGGATGCGCCATCCCTACACGCAGGGCCTGTTCCGCTCGATCCCGCTGCCCGGCGCCGACAAGAATTCGCGGCCTCTGATCTCCATCCCGGGGCAATTGCCGCTGCCGCACGAGCGGCCGAAGGGCTGTAATTTCGGCCCCCGCTGCCACCATTTCGTCGAGGGCGTCTGCAACGCCGCCGAAATCCCGATGATCGCGGTCGAAGGCCATGAAGGCCATTTTTCGCGCTGCGTGCGCTTCAACGAGATCGACTGGGAAGCGCTGCCGCCCGGCGCCAAGAAGGTCAACGAGCGCGTCGAGCCCGGCGCGCCGGTGCTCAAGATCGAGGATCTCAAAAAGTACTACAAGGTCGGCGGCAGCGAGGTGTTCGGCTCGAGCGAAGGCCGCGTCGTCAAGGCCAACGAGACGATCTCCTTCATGGCGCGAGAATCCGAGACCGTCGCCATTGTCGGCGAGTCCGGTTGCGGAAAGTCGACGCTGGCCAAGGTGCTGCTCGGACTGGAGACAGCAAGCTCGGGCAGCGTGACGCTCGGCAACCAGCAAATCCAGTCGACCGGCGTCGAGAACCGCAGCGTCGAGACGGTGTCGTCGATCCAGATGGTGTTCCAGAATCCGTTCGACACGCTCAACCCCAGCCACACGGTCGGCTCGCAGATCATCCGCACGCTGGAAAAATTCAATGTCGGCAACACCGTCGCCGACCGCCGCAAGCGCATGCTGGAGCTGCTCGACCTGGTGAAGCTGCCGCGGGCGTTCGAGACCCGCAAGCCGCGCCAGCTTTCAGGCGGCCAGAAGCAGCGCATCGGCGTGGCGCGGGCCTTTGCCGGCGACGCCAAGGTGGTGGTGGCCGACGAGCCGGTCTCGGCGCTCGACGTGTCGGTGCAGGCGGCGGTGACTGAGCTTTTGATGGACATCCAGCGCAAGAACAAGACGACGATGCTGTTCATCAGCCACGACCTGTCGGTGGTGCGCTACATCGCCGACCGCGTCGTCGTCATGTATCTCGGCTATATCGTCGAGCAGGGCACGACCGACCAGATCTTTTCGCCGCCCTATCATCCCTATACCGAGGCGCTGCTCTCGGCGATTCCGATCGCCGACACCAGCGTGATCAAGAAGCACATCGTGCTGGAAGGCGACATTCCGTCGGCGATGAACCCGCCAACCGGCTGTCCGTTCCAGACGCGCTGCGGCTACAAGAAGCTGGTGCCGGACAATCTTTGCGAGACGCAGGTGCCGCCAGTGAAGAATCTCGGCGACGGTCATATGAGCCTGTGCTGGCTTGCCGACGACGTGCTGGCGAAAATGGAGCCGGTGATCAAGTTCGACAAGGAGCATGCCGCCAATGAAGGCGTACCGGACGACGCGCCGCACGGCGTCGGTCCGGGCTTTGCCGGCGTTCCGCCCAAGCGTCCACGCGGCAAAAGGCCGAAGCTGACGGATGGCTAGGTCCGAGACGCCGTCAAGGCGCGCATTGGCGTAGCTGCGCGGCGTAGTCCCGAGCCATCTGCTCGGTGGCCCGCGCATAGCGCTGCACCCCGGCATCGCCGCGGTTCCCGCGGCCATAGGCCGTCCAGCCGAGATAATAGGCCAGATAGAGGTTGTAGGTGTCGTTGCGAGCGACGCCGAGCGTGTCGGCGGTCTTGGAATGATACCAGCCGACGAAATCGACGGCATCGGCGAATCTGGTGCGGCGCGCCGCCCAGCTGCCGGTCTCGCTTTGATACTGCGCCCAGGTGCCGTCAAGCGCCTGCGAGAAGCCGGTGGCGCTGGAGACACGTTTCCAGGGAATGAAGCCGAGAAGCTTGGTGCGCGGCGGCCTGGCGTTGCTCTTGAAGCCGGATTCCTTGCGCACAGTCGCCATCAGCACGGGAACCGGCACGCCGTGCTTCTGTTCGGCGCGTTCGGCCGCCGCCTGCCAGTTGTCGAACCAGCCGTCATTCTGGTCGAACACGGCGCAGACATCGTTGATATGGTTCGGCGGCGTCGCGCAGGCCGACAGCGCCAGCAGCACGGTAGCAGCTACAATTTTACTAAAACTCGACCTACCCATTGGAAGAGGATTAGGCCGAAAACATAAAAGGAATCTTGCTGCGTTCCTTAACGGCCCATCGGCCGCTTTGGTCGGGCAGAGCGAAGATGGATATTCCGACGTTTTCCGTCGCTTTTGTCGGCATGAAGCTACCAAAATGCCGCTTTGGCTAAAATCACGCCCGTGGGTGGCGGATTTCTGACAGCCCGATCGTCGTGCCGGCGCTTTGATGCGCCGCATGACCGAACCGAGACGCAAGCGCGGCGCTGAGCGAACCAGCAACAGGGGGCCGGCCGCCATCCCGCAACTGCCGCTGCGGCGCGTGACAAATCCCTATCCGCCAATGGCGATGCTCTCGGCCGACCAGATCGAGGCGATCCATCAGGCGTCGATGCACATTCTGGAGAATTTCGGCATCGAGGTGATGAGCTCGCGGGCGCTTTCGCTGTTCGAAAAGGCTGGGGCCAAGGTCGATCATGCGTCGATGACTGTCCGCATCGACCGCGGCATGGTCGACCAGGCACTGGGGACGACGCGGTCGAGCTATACGCTGACGCCGCGCAACCCGGTCCGTGCCGTTCATCTCGGCGGCAACACCATCAATTTTACGCTCGTCGCCGGACCTCCCAACGTGCACGACATGGAACGCGGCCGCCGCGCCGGAAACCTGCGCGACTACTGCGATCTCACCCGGCTGGCGCAGCATTTCAACTGCATCCACATGCTGGGCAACCAGGTCTGCGCGCCGGTCGAACTGCCGGCCAATTCCCGCCACCTCGACACCTATTTCGCCAATCTGACGCTGACCGACAAAAGTTTTCACGTCTCGGCGATCGGCCGCGGCAGGGCGTTCGACGGCATCGAAATGATGGCAATCGCGCGCGGACTGACGCTCGATCAGATGCGCGACGACCCCGGCGTCACCACCATCATCTCGGTCAACTCGCCGCGCCGCTTCGACGAGATGATGGCCGAAGGGCTGATGACCATGGCCGAGTTCGGCCAATCGGTCGCGGTGACGCCGTTCACGCTGATGGGGGCGATGAGCCCGGTGACGCTTGCCGGCGCGCTGGCGCAACAGAACGCCGAGGCACTGTTCGGCGTGGTCTTGACGCAGCTTGTCCGCCCCGGCGCCCCGGTCATGTATGGCGCCTTCACCTCCAATGTCGACATGAAGTCGGGCGCGCCGGCCTTCGGCACGCCGGAGAACACCAAGGCCAACATCGCCTCCGGGCAGCTGGCACGGCGCTATGGACTGCCCTACCGGACAACGCCGGGCTCGGCCTCCAACGCCGCCGACGCGCAGGGCGCCTATGAGACGCTGATGGCGCTGTGGGGCGCGGTGCTCGGCCACGGCAACCTCGTCTACCACGCAGCCGGCTGGCAGGAGGGCGGGCTGACCGCGTCGTTCGAAAAGTTCATCATCGACGTCGAGATGATCCAGCACATGATGGAGTTTCTGCGCCCGATCGAAGTCAACGAGGCGGAACTCGCTGTCGAGGCGCTGGGTGCGGTGCCGACCGGCGGCCATTTCTTCGGCGAGCCGCACACGCTGGAGCGCTACGCCACCGCCTTCTACCAGCCGATGCTTTCCAACTGGCAGAACTACGAGGCGTGGCAGGAGGCCGGCGGGCTCGACGCCACGGCGCGGGCGACGCGGCTGTGGAAGAAAGCGCTGGAAGATCATGTCGAACCGGCGATGGATATTTCCGTGCGCGAGGCGCTGGAGGCGTATGTGGCCAGGCGCAAGGAAGCGATCGGGCAGGGCGAGCCGTGATGGTCGAAGGCTTGCGTTCGTGTGGCTTGGCTCCTCCCACCCCGATTCATCGTTCCCCTCCAACTTCCTGAAATAACGAGAAAATCCATGAAATCGCATGCAAAGGTCGTGGTCATTGGCGGGGGCGTCGTCGGCTGTTCGGTGCTGTTCCATCTCGCCCGTCACGGCTGGACCGACATCGTGCTTCTGGAGCGTGACGAGCTGACCTCCGGTTCGACCTGGCATGCGGCCGGCGGCATGCACACAATCAACGGCGATCCCAACGTCGCCAAGCTGCAGAAATACACGATCTCGCTCTACAAGGAGATCGAGGAGCTGTCGGGCCAGGCGACCGGCGTCCACCTGACCGGCGGCGTGCTTTTGGCGGCGACCGAGGCGCGGCTCGACTGGCTGCGCGGCGTCGTCGCCAAGGGCCGCTATCTCGGCATCGACCTCGAGGAGATTTCACCTGATGAGGCGGCCGAATTGATGCCGCTGCTCGACCCGAAGCAGTTCGTCGGCGCCGTCCGCAACAAGGAGGACGGTCATCTCGATCCATCGGGTGTCACCCACGCCTATGCCAAGGCGGCGAGAAAGCTCGGCGCCGAGGTTGAACGCTTCACCAAGGTCGAGGACATCGTGCGCCGCGCCGACGGGCTGTGGCGCGTCATCACCAACAAGGGCGAGGTGGTGGCCGAGCATGTCGTCAACGCCGGCGGCCTGTGGGCGCGCGAGGTCGGCCGCATGGTCGGGCTGGAACTGCCGGTGCTGGCCATGGAGCACATGTACCTGATCACCGAGGACATGCCGGAGGTTGCCGCCTGGAACCAGAAGACCGGCACGGAGATCATCCACGCGGTCGATTTCGACGGCGAACTTTATCTGCGCCAGGAGCGCGGCGGCATGCTGATGGGTACCTATGAGAAGGCCAACAAGCCATGGTCCGAATTTACCACGCCGTGGAATTTCGGCCACGAACTGCTGGAGCCTGACATCGACCGCATCGCGCCATCGCTGGAAGTCGGCTTCCGCCATTTTCCGGCCTTCCAGAACACCGGCATCAAGCAGATCATCAACGGCCCCTTCACCTTCGCGCCCGACGGCAACCCGCTGGTCGGGCCGGTGCGCGGCCTGCCGGGTTTCTGGGTCGCCTGCGGCGTCATGGCGGGTTTCTCACAGGGCGGCGGCGTCGGCCTGGCGCTGTCGAACTGGATGATCGAGGGCGATCCAGGCGCCGACATCTGGGCGATGGATGTCTCGCGCTACGGCGATTGGGCAACGATGGCCTACACCAACGCCAAGGTGCGCGAGAATTATTCGCGGCGTTTTTCCATCCGCTTCCCCAATGAGGAGCTGCCTGCCGGGCGGCCGCTCAAGACCACGCCGGTCTACGACCTTTTGTCGGCCAAGGGCGCGCAATGGGGCGTGGCCTATGGGCTGGAGGTGCCGCTGTGGTATGCGCCCGAGGGCGTCAGGGACAAGTTCTCGTGGCGACGCTCGAGCGATTTCGAGCATGTCGCAAAAGAGGTGAGGACAGTGCGGACAAGTGTCGGCCTGTCAGAGATTTCGAGCTTCGCCAAATACAGGGTGACGGGCGAGGGCGCGGCGGTCTGGCTCGACCGCCTGCTTGCCTGCAGGCTGCCAAAATCCGGCCGCATGACGCTGGCGCCGATGCTGAAGGAAGACGGCAGACTGATCGGCGATTTCTCGCTGGCCAATCTCGGCAGCCCCAATTCCAACGGGGAGGGCTGGTTCCTCGCCGGTTCCGGCATTGCCGAGGAGTATCACATGCGCTGGTTCGAGGCGCATCTGCCGCAAGATGGCTCGGTCCATATCGAGGCGCTCGGGGCGAGACTGACTGGCCTGTCGATTGCCGGTCCGAGGGCGCGGGACGTGCTGGCAAAAGTCACGCGGGCGGATGTGTCGAATGCGGCGTTTCCGTTCATGGCCGTCCGCAAGGTGGATATCGGCATGGCGCCGTGCCTGGTCGGCCGAGTCAGCTACACCGGCGATCTCGGCTACGAGATCTGGGTGGCGCCGGAATATCAGCGTGCCACGTACCAGACCCTGATGGCGGCTGGCGAAGAATTCGGCATCGGCCTGTTCGGCTCGCGCTCACTCAATGCGCTGCGGCTGGAGAAGAACTACGGCTCGTGGGCGCGCGAATACCGGCCGACCTATGGTCCGCTGGAGACCGGGCTCGATCGCTTCGTCGCCTACGGGAAAGAAACCGATTTCATCGGCCAGCAGGCGGCACTCGCCGAGCGCCGGCAAGGCGGCAAGCTGCGGCTGCGTGCCTTTGTCGTCGATACGGCAGACGCCGACGTCATCGGTGACGAGCCGATCTGGTTCGACGGCGTCGTGCGCGGCTGGGTCACGTCAGGCGGCTACGCGCATCATTCGAAGACGTCCGTGGCTATGGGCTACGTGCCGAAGGAAATCGCCGATGAGGCCGACGGTTTCGAGATCGAGCTCTTGGGTAAGCGCTATCCCGCGCGCGTGCAGCCGACACCGCTGTTCGACGCGAATCTCGAGCGGATGCGGGGGTAAAGGCGCCGCTGGTGGCGGCTCAAGCGCTGCGGCAGTTGTCCAGCGCCAAGGCGCCGGGACCAGCAAACACCAGATAGAGGAAAATGAAGCAGAACGAGATCGTCGCGTCGCCGCCATTGTTGACGGGGAAGAAATCGCGCGGCATGTGCGCCATGAAATAGGCGATCGCCATCTCGCCGCTGAGAAGAAATGCGACCGGCCTGGTGAAAAGCCCCAATACCAGCAGGATGCCGCCGACGAATTCGAGGATGCCCGCGGTCAGCGATAGGCCGCTCAGGGTGCCGGCGTGTTCGCTGACCGGGAAATTGAACAATTTCTGGGTGCCGTGCTCGATGAACTGCAACGCGGTCATGATGCGCAGAACCCCCAGCGCCTGCGGCTGATATCTGGCAAGGCCGTCGAAAAACTCCATCTTACCCCGAACCGGCCATGAATTATCGCCCGGCAAGGGACCATTCACTTCGCATGGCCTGCCATCAACAATCGGTGATTGGAAATGTCCCTCGTCCTTTAATATTTTTTCTCGCTAGGGTTGTATTTATATCTCTATAGTTGTATTGATATCCAGACACTCCAAACCATGTGGGTTCCGTTGCCATGAGAAAAGTCGTCGTCAGCCTATTCGCTATCCTTGCAGGCACCAGCGTCGCCATGGCCGACGACGCCGGCTGTGCTGCCTTCAAATGGCCGGTGACGCGGGAGGAGGCGCTGTTTGCGGCGGCGCCCGCTGCGCAGTCCGGGGCTGACCTTTCGGTCGGCGAGGCTGCAGATGTGGCATTGGCGCCGGTCGACGCGATCAGCTTCACCGCTCCGCCGGAACGCGCGCCGGCAGCCGGTACGTTCGGCGCAACGGCAAACGTGGCCGTGCCCCCGGAGGGAGAGCTCCAGATCAGCCTGTCTGATGAGGCCTGGATCGATATCGTTCAGGACGGCAAAGCCGTGAAGTTGGCGGCTTTCAGTGGTATTAAGACCTGTCCGGGCATCCGCAAGAGCGTGCGCTTCAAGCTGGCCGCCGGCCCGGCGACCATCCAGCTGAGCGGCGCCAAGAAAGAGACCCTTAAGATTGCGGTGCTGGCGCCGGAATGATTTTGCGCCCTGAGGCAATTCAGGCCATGCTGTTCGCTCGGTCGATTTCAGCGGCGTGGAAACCTGTCCTGGCATTTGCAAAAGCGTGCGTTTTCAAGCTTGCGGCGGGTGCCGCGACCGTCCAACTCAGCGGCGCCAAAGGCCGGTCTCAAGTCAAGTGCTGACGCTGGAATGATCCAGCGGCAGCACTCGGTTGGTCAGGACGCCTACCTGACCGGCGCCGTCAGCGCGAAATGGGCGCCTTGCGGGTCCGTGCACTGCACGATCCAGCTGCCGCCGGGGACCTCCATCGGACCCATCACGATCTTGCCGCCATTGTCGGTCACGCGCTTGGCTGCCGCGTCGATGCTAGGTACATTGAAATAGAACAACCAGGCCGGCACGGGAATCTGCTCGGGCTTGTTCATCATGCCGCCAATAGGTTCGCCGCCGGCGGCAAAGAGCTGGTAGATGCCCATCGGCCCCATATCCATGGCGTCGCCCTTCGTCCAGCCGAATTGCCCGGCATAGAAATCGAACGCAGCCCGCCAGTCGGTCGTGTAGAGTTCATGCCAGCCGATATTGCCGGGCGTCGCCAATGGCATCGGCGGCTGGTCGGGGCCATCCGGCTGCAGGAAGTTGAAGGCCGCGCCTTGCGGATCGGCGACGACGGCAAAACGGCCGACGCCCGGAATGTCATCGGGTTCGCGGTGAACCGTACCGCCGGCTTCCTTCAACGATTTCGTCGAAGCGTCGACATCCCTGGTGTGGATGTAGCCGACCCAGGCCGGCGGCATGCCCATCTTGCGCACGTCCTCAGGCTGCGCCATCAGCCCGCCGACGCCGCGCTCGCCGATATTCATGACGATATAGCGCGGCATGCCGGGCGCGCCCTCGAAGGGTTGCGCCTTCCAGCCAACCACGTCGGTATAGAATGCCTCGGCGGCGTCGAGGTCGGTGGTCATCAATTCGTACCAGAAAAAGGACATCGGAGACTTTGGCATTGTCGTACTCCTTGGGTTTCCAGTGATCGATCATGCGTGATCCATTCTAGGATGATCTTCGCGACGGAATTCCGACATCTGGGCCAGAAATCGATGGCGGCAAGGCACCCCTCGTTCGCAATCTTGCGCATGCTGCGGTTTTCGACTTTGCTTATCGTCAACGGGGGGTGTTGATCCATGCGTCGGATGTCGCTCACTTCAGAGCCTGTCGCGCCATGCCATCGGAGGAGGCCGATCCCGGTCCCGATGGCAGCTGGACGCAACTGGACGATGAGGATTTCCAAACCCTCGCGTCGCGGCTATCTGATGGAGCAGACGCGGGCCCCTTGTGGGTGTTCGCCTATGGCTCGCTGATCTGGAAGCCGGCTTTCGAGTCCGTCGAACAACAACGAGCCACCGCTTTCGGCTGGCATCGGTCCTTCTGCCTCGACATGGTCCGCTGGCGCGGCAGCGCCGAGCAGCCGGGCTTGATGATGGCGCTCGAACGGGGCGGGCGGTGCAACGGGGTGATCTACCGCTTGCCGGAAGGCGAAAAACCGCTCCAGATCGAAAGACTGTTGCGGCGCGAGATCGACGATCACGAGAGTATTGGTTCAGTCAGATGGCTTCCGGTGCGTACGGCTCAAGGTTCACTGCGGGCGCTGGGCTTCTGGGTCGGTGTGACCGGCAGGGGGACGTCGCTCAACCAGCCGCTGGAGAGGGTGGCCCAAGTGCTGGCGCGGGCGTGCGGGCATGTCGGGTCGGGCGCCGAATACCTCTATAATACCGTCAGTCACCTGGAAGAATTCGGCATTCGCGACCGCAATCTGTGGCGGCTGCAGGAACTGGTCGCGAACGAGATCAGGTCGATCCATGGTCGTGCCCCCGGAATGGGCCTCCTGTCTGCGTCGTGATCGCTCGCACATCTCGAAAACATGACTACAATTATCATATTTTTATTAAGCGTTTTCAGCAACTTGGCTGAAAATTGACCAATTGATAAAAAAACAAAACGTGTTAGCCTTCCCCAAAACCACAAGAAATGGGGAAGCGGAATGGCGACTGGTCATTTCAAGCAGGGCATTGCCGGCGGCCGGCTTTCGCCTGAACAATATGCGGATAATTTTTCCGACCTGCATCCGCCGCTCGATCATCACGAGGCGCTGGTCGAGTCCGATCGCTGCTATTTCTGTTATGACGCGCCGTGCATGAACGCATGCCCGACCTCGATCGACATCCCGCTGTTCATCCGCCAGATCTCGACCGGCAATCCGATCGGCTCGGCCAAGACGATTTTCGACCAGAACATTTTGGGCGGCATGTGCGCCCGCGTCTGCCCGACCGAGACGCTGTGCGAGGAAGTCTGCGTGCGCGAAGTGGCGGAAGGCAAGCCGGTGCAGATCGGCCGCCTGCAGCGCTACGCCACCGATGTCGCCATGGCTGAGAATAAGCAGTTTTACCCGCGCGCCGCCCCGACCGGCAAGACGGTCGCCGTCGTCGGCGCCGGACCGGCCGGGCTTGCCGCCGCTCATCGGCTCGCCCGCCACGGTCACGACGTGACCATCCTGGAAGCCCGTCCGAAAGCCGGCGGCCTCAATGAATACGGCATCGCCGCCTACAAGAGCATCGACAATTTCGCCCAGGCCGAGGTCGACTATATCACGTCGATCGGCGGCATCGACATCCAGAAAGGCAAGGCGCTCGGCCGCGACTACCAGTTGTCGGACCTGACCAGGAATTACGACGCGGTGTTTCTCGGCATGGGGCTTGGCGGCGTCAATGCGCTGCGCGCCGACGGCGAGGACGCGCAAGGCGTCACCAATGCGGTGGAGTTCATAGCGGAGCTTCGCCAGGCAAGCGATCTTGCCAGCCTGCCGGTCGGCCGGCGCGTCGTCGTCATCGGCGGCGGTATGACGGCGATCGACGCGGCGGTGCAGTCCAAGCTGCTCGGCGCCGAAGAGGTGACGATCTGCTACCGGCGCGGGCAGGAGCACATGAACGCCTCCGAATTCGAGCAGGATCTGGCCGCCGCCAACGGCGTCATCATCCGTCACTGGCTGCAGCCGAAGCGGGTCATCGCCGAAGGCGGCAAGGTGTCGGGCATCGAACTCGAATACACGGCGATGGATGGCGACAAGCTCGTCGGCACCGGCGAGCGGCTGACGCTTACCGCCGACCAGGTGTTCAAGGCGATCGGCCAGAGCTTTGTCCCGGCTGCGCTGAACGGCAGCGGTGCCTTGCTTGCTTTGGAAGCCGGCCGCATCAAGGTCGATGCCGAAGGCCGCACCTCGCTGGCCAATGTCTGGGCCGGCGGCGACTGCATCTTTGGCGGCGACGACCTGACAGTCTCCGCCGTCGCACAGGGCCGCGACGCAGCCGAATCGATCCACCGGGCACTGACCTCGAACGGGAGGGCATGAGCATGGCAGACATTCGCAACAATTTCGTCGGCATCAAATCGCCGAATCCGTTCTGGCTTGCTTCGGCGCCGCCGACCGACAAGGCCTACAACGTCATCCGCGCCTTTAGAGCGGGCTGGGGCGGCGTTGTCTGGAAGACGCTCGGCGAGGAAGGCCCGCCGGTGGTCAACGTCAACGGCCCGCGCTACGGCGCGATCTGGGGCGCCGATCGCCGCCTGCTCGGCTTGAACAACATCGAGCTGATCACCGACCGCGACCTGCAGGTCAATCTGCGCGAGATCAAGCAGGTCAAGAAGGACTGGCCCGACCGCGCCATTGTCGTCTCGCTGATGGTGCCTTGCGAGGAGCATGCGTGGAAGGCGATCCTGCCGGTGGTCGAGGAGACGGGAGCCGACGGCATCGAGCTCAATTTCGGCTGCCCGCATGGCATGTCGGAGCGCGGCATGGGCTCGGCGGTCGGCCAGGTGCCGGAATACATCGAAATGGTGGTGCGCTGGTGCAAGGCCAACACCCGCATGCCTGTGATCACCAAGCTGACGCCCAACATCACCGACATACGCAAGCCGGCGCGTGCCGCCCTTGCCGGCGGCACCGACGCGGTGTCGCTGATCAACACCATCAATTCGATCACCGGCGTCAATCTCGATAGTTTCGCACCGGAGCCGACGATCGACGGCAAGGGTTCGCATGGCGGCTATTGCGGCCCGGCGGTGAAGCCGATCGCCATGAACATGGTCGCCGAGATCGCCCGCGATCCGGAAACGCATGGGCTGCCGATCTCCGGTATCGGCGGCATCACCACCTGGCGCGACGCCGCCGAATTCATGGCGCTCGGCGCCGGCAATGTTCAGGTGTGCACGGCGGCGATGACCTATGGCTTCAAGATCGTGCAGGAGATGATCGCCGGCCTGGAAAACTGGATGGACGAGAAGGGCCATGCCTCGCTCGACGACATCGTCGGCCGCGCCACGCCCAACGTCACCGACTGGCAGTATCTCAACCTCAATTACATCGCCAAGGCGCATATCGACCAGGAGGCCTGCATCAAATGCGGCCGCTGCCACATCGCCTGCGAGGACACTGCGCACCAGGCAATCACCGCAATCGTCGATGGCGTCAGGCATTTCGAAGTGATCGAAGCTGAATGCGTCGGCTGCAATCTCTGCGTCAATGTCTGCCCGATCGAGAACTGCATCACCATGGAGCCGCTGGCGGCCGGCGTGATGGACCAGCGCACCGGCAGGCCGGTATCGCCGGTCTACGCCAACTGGACAACGCATCCGAACAACCCGATGGCCAAGGTGGCGGCGGAATAGGAGGCGGACGGGTGAGCCATCTGTCTCCCTGGGCAGAGGAGATTCGTTCGGCGCCCGAGCGTGCAACTTAGCAGAACTTGGGTTCCTCGCCCCACGGAGTGGGGAGAGGTGGCCCGGCGAAGCCGGGACGGAGAGGGGCCTTCGCGGCGTCTGGGAGTTCGTTATCTCAAGGCGCCTGATAGGGTTGCATCATGGCCGGTCTTGCGCCCAGTCCCTCACCGGTTCGGGCTTCGCGACTGTCGTCCCCCTCTCCGTCCCAGCTTCGCCGGGCCACCTTGTATGGGGCTTTCGCTGTCAAGGGGCCTTTCAAGGCGGCCATCCCTTTGTTCGACGGTTTGGCGGCCATCCCTCCGTCCCGACCTGCTTTTGGAGGGAGCGTCG
>NZ_JBVVQY010000020.1:68626-114392 GCF_055811615.1 Mesorhizobium sp. WSM4807 | reverse complement strand
CGGCGCGCCGCCCTCGTTGGTGAGGCGTATATAGTCGGCACCCGTCCAAAGTGTCAACAACGATTTCCGTCTTTTTTGAATTTTTTGCGACGAAAGATTGTGGCGCCGATTTTCGGTAGCCGACTTCCGCGGCGGCATGGGGATAACAAAGCCGACCACCGCCACGGAGCCCTATTGCCGCCGCATTGCGGTTTGACACCAACGCCAACGAAGCCGGCGCATGCACCACCGGCGCGGCGCCTTGTAAGAGACTGTAAGAGAGCCACTAAGAGAGAAGTATGACTAGGGATCTCGGCCGAAGCCAGCCGCTTCGTTGACTTCGCCCGCCGTGACAGGCAAATGTCATGGCCACAACAAAAGCGACAAGCCGTCCCGCCCGGGGAAGAAGCAGCCTTTCTGGATGCCAGATACGGAAAATGTCATAGCCGAACTCGGCAACGAGCCGCCGCTGATTGCGGACGGTCGCAGTGGCCCGCCCGACCGGCGCGAGGTTTCGGCGCGCTGGCTGTCGGGCACTTTTCTTACGGGCGTGACGTCGAGCGTGCTGATGGGCGTGGCGCTGTTCGCGGCCCTTGACGGCCGTCAGCAATTGGCAACGCCGCCCGAGATCGCCGAACTGATCAGCCTTGCAAGAGGCGACGATTCCGGCGAGATCGCCAAGACCACCAGGCTGGTGGCGCCGCGCCAGATCGCCAGGGCCAAGGACCGCCGGCGTATGGAAGTGTCGATGGTGACCAAGGTCGGCGACCGCGACGTCATCCACACCATGCCTTTCGTGCAGATCAAGATGGCGCTTGCCGCCGGGCACACGACCAGCCGCGCCTATCCGCCTTTCAACCCCATGCAGGTGTTTGGCGACGACCGCGACGGCAATGCCGGTCAGCCGGCGACCGCCGCCGCCGGCCAGATCTATGGCGCCAAGGTCGAAAGCGAGATGAGCCTGAAGACGGTCGATTTCCCGATCGAGACGGCGGCCTTCGACGAAAAGAGTGACTTGTCCGCCGACGAGGTGGAAATGGTGGTGCGCCAGGCCGGGACGGGCCTGAGCGACGGCGCCGTGCAGGTCGCATCGCTGCATTATGTCGACCCGCAGCGATTCGGCGATGCATTCGCCGAGAGCATGGCCGGGTCCTACGACGTCAGGATCGTCCCGGAAAACGTCTCGGTGTCGCCGCGTGCTGCCCCCGACGATCAAGCGCCGGCCTTCGCCGAGGAGATCATCCCCTTCACCAGGGACCGCGACATAGTCGAGGCCTTCGCCGATTCGGGCTATACGGGCGAGGACGCCACCGGCATGGCCGAGGCGATCGCCAAATTGCTGAATGCGACAGCGCTCAAGGCGGGAAGCGTGCTGCGCGTCGGCCTCGAGATCCATGGCGACGCCGCCAAGGTCGTTCGCACCGGCATCTACGACAGGGCCCAGCATATCGTCACCATCGCGCTCGACGATCACGGCCAATATGTGCCGGCGCAGGAGCCGGAGCCCAATCCCGAATTGCTGACCGCCTTCGATGATTCGCCGCCGGTGGTGGTGCGCGGCAATCTGCCGAACGTCTATGACGGCATCTACCGCGCCGCCTACTCCTACGGCATGTCCAAGGCGATGACCAAGCGGCTGATCAAGCTCCTGGCGTCCGGTGTCGATTTCCAGTCGCGGCTCAATCCGTCGGACCGCATCGAGGTGCTGTTCTCGCAGCCCGACGGCGACGACCGGGCATCCGACGAATCCGAATTGCTCTATGTCTCGGCGAGCTTCGGCGGTACGACGCGCAATTTCTACCGGTTCCAGATGCAGGACGGCAGCACCGACTATTTCGACGAGGACGGCCGCAGCGCCCAGCAGTTCCTACTGCGCAATCCCCTGCCCGCGGGAAAATTTCGCTCCGGCTTCGGTGCCCGCAGGCATCCGATCCTCGGCTATGTGCGCATGCACACCGGCGTCGATTGGTCAGCCTCCATCGGCACGCCGATCATCGCCTCCGGCAACGGTGTCGTCGAGAAGGCCGGCTGGGCCGGTGGCTATGGCAAACAGATCATCATCCGCCACGCCAATGGCTACGAGACCTCCTACAATCACCAGAGCGCTTTTGCCAAAGGCATCGCGCCGGGCGTGCGCGTCCGCCAAGGCCAGACCATCGGCTTTCTCGGCCAGACCGGTCTCGCCACCGGTCCGCATCTCCACTACGAGTTGATCGTCAACGGCACCAAGGTCGACCCGATGCGCGTTCGCCTGCCGGTCGGCAAGGTGCTGAAGGGCGACGATCTCGTCGCCTTCAAGCGCGAGCGCGGGCGCATCGATGATCTGCTCAAGCAGGAAGACAGCGATTCGCTGAAGGTCGCGAGCGCCAAGATCGAAGGCTGAGCCGGAGCCTTTCCGGACTCCTCAGCTCTGCGAAGTCTCAGATCCACGCGGCCATGGCAGTCGTTCGCCGGAAACAGTCGTCCACGCCACGATTGCCGAGAGCAGGCAAAGCAGCGCGGTCGCCAAGGCGACGGCTGCGAAAGCTGCGTCGCTGGCGGCAAGCCTTGCTGCATCGGGTTCCGGTGCCAGGCCCGCCGGCGCCGGTTCGCCGAAACCCGGAATGCCGGATGCGGCACCGCTATTCAGCGCTGCCGCATAGATCCAGGCCGCCAGTGACCCCATCGCCGCCACCGCGATCAGGCCGCCAATGCGCGAGACGGCATTGTTGATTCCCGAAGCAGCACCCGTATCCTTGTCCTCGACCGCCGTCATCACCGCCGTCGACAGCGGCGACACGACCAGCGCCATGCCGAGCCCCATCAGCGCCATCAGCGGAAACACTCCCCACCAGAAACTGTGGATGCCGGCATAGGCCAGCAAGGCAAGCCCGGTAAAGGCGACAGCGACGACGAGACTGCCGCTAGCGATCGGAAAACGCGGACCGATCCGGTCGGACCACTGGCCGACCGGCCCCGACAACAGCGCGATCAAGACCGACAGCGGCAGGAAGATGAAGCCGACCTCGGCCGCGCTCAGTCCCCATCCGGCGATCAGCAGCATCGGCAGATAGAACAGATTGGCCGACAGCGCGAAATAGAGGAAGAAGGTCGCCACATTGGCGCCGGCGAAGGCGCCGACCCGAAACAGCGAGAGATCGATCATCGGTTCGCGCTGCCGGCGCTCGAAGACGATGAACACGATGAGCAGCACCGCGCCGGCGGCGATGCTCGGGCCGGACATTTGCCCCTCGCCTTCGCTGCTCATCGAAGTCAAGCCGTAGGCAAGCGCGCCGAACGCCAAGGTGGCGAGGGCAGCGCCACCGAGATCGAGGCTGCGCTTTTCCGTCGGTGCGTCGGCCGGGACCTTGGCGAGCAGGAGGTAGATCGAGACAAGACCAAGCGGCAGATTGATCGCGAAGATCGCCCGCCAGATGCCGTCGCCGAAGGCCGACAAGACAACGCCGCCCAGCACCGGGCCAAGCGCCGTCGTCAGCGCCGAGGCCGCCGCCCAGATGCCGATCGCCCTGCCGCGCTCCTTCTTCGGATAGGCTTTGGCGATAATGGCGAGGCTGCCCGGCACCATGATGGCGGCGCCGATGCCCTGAATGGCGCGAAACGCCATGAGCACTGGCGGGTTCGGCGCCACCGCGCAGGCAAGCGAGGCGGCAATGAACAGCGCGATGCCTGCCACGAAGGCATATCGCAAGCCAAAACGATCGCCGGCGGCACCCCCGACAAGGATGAGCGCCGAAAGCGTCAGCGCATAGGCGTTTGAAATCCACTGGGCCTCGGCGAGGCTAGCGCCAAGATCGACGCGGATCGCCGGGGTGGCGATGGCCAGGATCGAACCGTCGATGAAGCCGAGCGCGGAAGCCAGGATCGCCGCGATCAGCACGAACCTGCGCCGCGATTGCGGGCAAAACGTATCGGCCGGAAGCGGCCTGATCAGTGGGACCGCTTCGGCGCCGACTTCGCTTGGAGAACGCATGAAGCCTGCTTAGACCTCCTATGCGCCGGCAACAACCGGCCAGAGGGTTGCTGTCGTTGAAACCAGAACAGGATCGGGACTTCTATGCCGCCGGACCGCGGCTCCTTCGCTTGCCAAGGATCATCGGCTGATTAATACGCCGCCCAAAAAGCCTGCTCCCGGGTTGACCCAGGGTGCGCGATGATTTGGGATATGGCGCTCAGTCGATGAATTCCACCGTGACGCCCGGCGACACGATTTTTGCCAGTTCGCGCGCGTCCCAATTGGTCAGCCGCACGCAGCCATGACTTTCGGTCTTGCCGATCTTGGAGGGGTCGGGTGTGCCGTGAATGCCGTAGGTCGGCTTGTCCAGTGCGACCCAGACCGAGCCGACGGGGCCGTTCGGGCCCGGCGGGATGGTCAGGATCTTGTTGTTTTCGCCCTGCTTGAAATTGATGTTCGGGTTGTAGGTGTAGTTCGGGTCGAGAGCGACCCGCGACACCGCATGCGTGCCGGTGGGTGAAGGCGTGTCCGCCGAGCCGATGGTGGCTGGATAGGCCGCGATTAGCTTGCCCGACGCGTCATAGGCGCGGACCTGCTTCTTGCCCTTGTCGGCGATGATGCTTGCCACCGGATTCGCCACAAGCCTGCCGAAATTGGCGACCTTGATGATCGTGCCGGGACGGTTGAAGTTCGCTTCGGGATTGAGCGCCTTCAGATAGTTCTCGTCCATATGGAACCGCTCGGCCAGCGCTTCGGTGACGGAGGTGTAGCTCAGCCGGTCGAGCTGCGCCTTCTGGCTGTAATCTTCCGGCACCGAGGCGACATAGGGGCCGGCCGCATCCTCGGGCGTGATGTTGTAGGAGGCGAAGGCATCGCCGCCGGACTGCTCAAGGGCTGCCTGGATGCCGACCACATCGGTCGACCGGAGATTGCCGCCGGTGATCTCGTTGTAGGCGGCGAGCGCCTTGTCGACATTCGAGCCGAAGCGCCCGTCGACGACGCCGGGCGAAGCGCCGGCGCGGTCGAGCAGCACTTGCAACGCAGCAACATCCTGGCGTGCACCGAGTGAAAGCGACGGATCAATAACGGTCTCGCCGCCGATCTTTGGCGGCAGTGCCGCCTGGTCACCCGGCGCCGTCGGCTCGACCGGTTCGATCGAAGCCTCGTCGAGCGGCTGGCGCTTGACGGTGCGCGGCTCTATCAGCTGCGGCGCTTCCGGATAATCGTTGCCATAGCTGCCGTCATCGCGCGGTGCTTCGGGAAAAGCTTCCACCGAATTGTCGCTGTAGGGATCGTATTCGTCGACCGGCGGTACGACGATCAGGCCTTCCTCTTCCAATTGCCTGCGGCGCAAGCGCGCCGCGTCTTCCGGGTCGTCGAGATAATAGCGGTCGTCCTCGACCGGTCCGAGATTGCGCAAGCGCTCGCGGCGGAGCGCGCGGCGGTCGAACCTGGTCTGCGGTGGTTGGATGGCGAGGACCTTGCCGGTTTCCGCATCGACGATGACGCGGTTTCCCCTGGCGTCGTAATAGACGTCGAAATCGCCGTTCTGGGCGACCAGCACGCCACCGGCATCGGCCGCACGGGCAGGTCGCGGCGCGATGTCTTCCGTCGGCGCGGCCATTGCGCTCGAAGAAAGCAGCCCGGCGGCAAGCGCCGAAAGGGTGAAGATCGTGCGGAACATGTTGGGCAAATTCTCCAGTCCATAATTGCCGCCGCCCGGCGTTGTCACTTTGGAGCGCCGCGCGTCCCTTCGGACGCGCAAGGACGCTCTAACACTTAAAATCTCCGCATCATGCATTCCGAAAATCGAATTCGATTTTAGGGCCTATGCGGCAGCGAACCCCTCCGCCAGCAAATCAGTTGCCAACCATAAGGTTCCAACATGAACCGGGCATGAAGATGGCGGATTTCTGGCGGTCTGGAGCAACATAGCTAGCTAACGGCGAGTCCCAATTCCTTGCGCGCCTGCTTCGTCAGCTTGAGCACGACAAGGCGGTGGCTTTCGCGCAGATAGTCCTTCAGCGCGTCATCGTCCATGCTTTGGCTTGTCTGGCGCTGGATCCATTTCATGCCGCGTGAGGCAAGATAGGGCGCGGGCCGAAGCCCCGGCTGTTCCTTCAAGACGTCATAAGCGATGTCGGAGCATTTGAAGGTGACAAACGGCTCCTTGCCCTCGCTCCAACCGCCGATCGCAAAGACCTTGGCTCCGATCTTCCAGACATGCGCGCCGCCCCACTGGACGACGTGGCTCGCCGCAGGCAGCGAGGCGCAGAAGCTGTTGTAGTCATCCAGCGTCATCTGCGCCCCACCGTTTAGTGTTTAATCACGTGGCGGCCTCGAAATCAGGCCGCCGCCTCGGTCGCCACGACTGTCGGCTTCGAGCGGAAGTTCAACCGGTCGGAACCGGCGGTGACCTTGACGGTCGAACTGTCGAGGATGTCGCCGAGCAGGATCTTCTCCGCCAGCGGATCCTGCAGGTCCTTCTGCATCACCCGCTTCAGTGGCCGCGCGCCATAGGCCGGATCGTAGCCCTTGGCCGCCAGCCAGTCGATCGCCTCCTGGTCCAGCGAAAGCGTGATCTTGCGATCGACGAGCAGGCTTTCCAGCCGCTTGAGCTGGATCTCGACGATGCGACCCATATCCTGCCGGCGCAGCCGGTGGAACAGGATCACCTCGTCGACGCGGTTGAGGAACTCCGGCCGGAACGACGCCCTGACGACGCTCATCACCTCGTCGCGGACGACATCGACGTCCTGGTTCTCGCCGAGATTGACCAGATATTCGGCGCCGAGGTTCGACGTCATGATGATCAGCGTGTTGCGGAAATCGACCGTGCGGCCCTGCCCGTCGGTCAGGCGGCCGTCGTCGAGCACCTGCAGCAGCACGTTGAACACGTCCGGATGCGCCTTCTCGATCTCGTCGAACAGCACGACCTGATAGGGCCGGCGCCGCACCGTTTCGGTCAGCGCGCCGCCTTCCTCATAGCCGACATAGCCGGGAGGCGCGCCGATAAGCCGGGCGACCGAGTGCTTCTCCATGAATTCCGACATGTCGATGCGCACCATGGCGCTCTCGTCGTCGAACAGGAAGCTGGCGAGCGCCTTGGTCAGTTCGGTCTTGCCGACGCCCGTCGGTCCGAGGAACATGAATGAGCCGATCGGCCGGTTCGGATCCTGCAGGCCGGCGCGTGCGCGGCGAACGGCTTTCGACACGGCCTGCACCGCCTCGCCCTGGCCGACGACGCGCTCGCCGATCTCGTCTTCCATGCGCAGCAGCTTGTCACGCTCGCCTTGCAGCATCTTGTCGACCGGAATGCCGGTCCAGCGCGACACGATATGGGCGACGTGATCAGGGGTGACCACCTCTTCGACCATGCCGACCTTGCCGTCCTGGGCTTCGGCTGCCTTCAACTTCTTTTCCAGTTCCGGAATCTTGCCATAGGCAAGCTCGCCGGCGCGCTGGAATTCACCCTTGCGCTGGGCAATGGCGAGCTCGTTGCGCGCCTCGTCGAGCTGTTTCTTCAGGTCGGCGGCGAGCCCGAGCTTCTGCTTCTCGGCCTGCCATTTCGAGGTCAGTTCGGTCGATTCTTCTTCCAGAGCGGAAAGATCTTTTTCGAGGCGGGCGAGCCGGTCCTTCGACGCGTCGTCCTTCTCGACCTTCAGCGCCTCACGCTCGATCTTGAGCTGCATGATGCGGCGGTCGATCTCGTCCAGCGCTTCGGGCTTCGAATCGACCTGCATCCGGAGCCGCGACGCGGCCTCGTCGACAAGGTCGATGGCCTTGTCCGGCAGGAAGCGGTCGGCGATATAGCGGTTGGACAGCGACGCTGCCGCGACCAGCGCCGAATCCGAGATGCGCACCTTGTGGTGCTGCTCGTATTTTTCCTTCAGGCCGCGCAGGATGGAGACGGTGTCTTCCACCGTCGGCTCATTGACGAAGACCGGCTGGAAGCGGCGGGCAAGGGCGGCGTCCTTCTCGACATGCTTGCGGTATTCATCGAGCGTCGTTGCGCCGACGCAGTGGAGTTCGCCGCGTGCCAGCGCCGGCTTCAGCAGGTTCGACGCATCCATGGCGCCATCCGCCTTGCCGGCGCCGACCAGCGTGTGCATCTCATCGATGAACAGGATGATGCCGCCGGCGGCAGCGGTAACTTCCGAAAGGACCGCCTTCAGCCGCTCCTCGAATTCGCCGCGATATTTGGCACCGGCGATCAGCGACCCCATATCGAGCGCCATCAACTGCTTGTCCTTGAGCGATTCCGGCACGTCGCCGTTGACGATACGCAACGCCAGCCCTTCGGCGATCGCCGTCTTACCGACGCCGGGTTCACCGATCAGCACCGGATTGTTCTTTGTGCGGCGCGACAGCACCTGGATGGTGCGGCGGATCTCGTCGTCGCGGCCGATGACCGGGTCGAGCTTGCCGGCGCGGCCGTCGGAAGTCAGGTCGCGCGCGTACTTCTTCAGCGCATCATAGCCCTGCTCGGCGCTCGCCGAATCGGCGGTACGACCCTTGCGGACGTCGTTGATCACCTGGTTCAGCGCCTGTGGCGTCACGCCGGCCTTGGTCAGGATGTCGGCGGTCTTGGCGGATTTCTCGACCGCCAGCGCCGTCAGCAGCCGCTCGACCGTGACGAAGCTGTCGCCGGCCTTCTTGGCCAGTTCCTCGGCGGTCGAGAACACCTTGGCCAGCGGCTGCGCCAGATAGAGCTGGCCGTTGCCGCCTTCCACCTTGGGCATTGCCTCAAGTGCCGTCTCGACGCCAAGCTTGACGTCGCGGACGCTGCCGCCGGCGCGCTCGATCAACGACGCGGCCAAGCCCTCGTCGTCGTCGACGAGCACTTTCAATATATGTTCGGGGGTGAATTGCTGGTGGTTGCGCGAGAGCGCCAAGGTCTGCGCGGACTGGATGAAGCCGCGCACGCGCTCAGAATATTTTTCAAGGTTCATCTCTGTTGTCTCCTTCCGTCACCGGCCCGCTTTGCGGCACCGGATCAGATTGCGGTGACGGACCCGCCCGTTCGAGCCGGGTCCTGTTCACGCGAGATATGGGGCGCAAGCCACGGACCCTCAAGACGTCCCAATAATGGTGAATGCATAATATTGCCCGGGCGCGCAAAACAAAAACGGCGGAGATTTCTCTCCGCCGTCCAAGAATGTCTGAAGCCTTGCTCGATCAGTTGTTGACGTCGATGACGGCGGGCTCGCCACCGGCGTCTTCCGCCGGAGCTGCATTCACGTTATCAGCGCCAGCATTGTCGTTACCGCCATCCACCTGATCAGCATTGACGCGCGGGCGGCGCGGACGCCTGGGGCGGCGGGCAGCGCCGCTTTCGGCGGCTGCTTCGTTCATCTCGGCCTGGGCAGCGAGAGCCGCCGGCGAAAAGTTTTCGAACTGCGGCGCGGGTTCGGCTACAGAAACCGGCTCGACCGGAGACACAGTTTCCGCCTGTACGGGCGTCTCGTTCTGTACCGGTGTCTCGTTGCGCCGGCTCTGATCGCCGCGCCGGTTCTGATCGTCGCGCCGGTTCTGATCGTCTCGTTGTCCGCCCTGCTCGCCGCGCGCACCGTATTCGCCGCGCTGGCCGTTCTGGCCGTAGCCGCCATTGGGGCGACGGTCACGATGGCGGCCGCCATTGTTGTCGCGCCCACCGTTGTCGCGTCCGTCGTTATCGCGCCCACGGTTATCGCGATTATCACGGCCGCTTTCCTGGTTGAATGCCAACTCGGCCGGCGTGCCGTCGATGACCGGCTGCGGGCCGCCACCTTGGTTGACCACCGGAGCCGCAGTCTCACCGACATTGCTGTTACCGGCATTGTCGAACTCGTCGCGATCTTCGTCGCCGTCATCGTCGAAATCGTCGCGGTTCTGCTGAGCGCTCTGGATCGGTAGCTGCGCCTGCGCGGCAGCGATGATGCGATTGTAGTGCTCGGCGTGCTGGAGATAGTTTTCCGCCATCACCCGGTCGCCGGAGCTTTGCGCGTCACGGGCAAGGGTTGCGTATTTTTCGGCGATCTGCTGAGCCGATCCGCGGATCTTCACGTCCGGACCGTTGCTCTCGTAGTTGCGCGTCAGGGGATTTGGGCCCTTGCGGTTGTTGTTGTTATTGCCGCCGCCATTGTTGTTGCGACCGCGCATGCGCCTGTTCTGCTGTTGTGGCCTCATTCGACTCTCTTCATTTTGAAATTTTCGAAAATTGTTCACGCACGGAGGCGCTCATGCAGCCAGCCGTCTCGTTCTTCACCGGCGTTCGCCCGCATCGATTGCGTTGGCGCCACGTCTCATCCTGTTCCGGTTACATCACTTGTCGGACGATTCCCGCACGAAGCTTGGGCGTCGTTTGCGCAAGAAGGCAGCTATTTCCAAGGAAACCGAATCGCTAAGAGCACTGCCTGCTTCGTCTCATCCGGTTAAGGCGACCCTAGCCGCATTCCCCGGCATTGCCAAGCGCTTTTTTTGCACTGCATCACGGCTTTGTCAGTTCCTTTGTCAGTTCAAAGATCAGAACCCTCTCGTTTCCGCCAAAGTCCCGGAATACCCCCGCCGGCATATAGCCGGCTGCGGAGAATATGCCCGTGACCTCTTTGCGTTGGGTGTGGCCGATCTCGACCGCAATCCTGCCCTCGGCTTCCAAAAAACCTGCCGCCTCGGCGGCGATGATCCTGTAGGGACTCAGACCGTCCACGCCGCCATCGAGGGCTTGGCGTGGATCGAAATCGCGGACTTCGTCCTGCAGATTTTCAATGTCTATGGACGCTATATAGGGCGGGTTAGCGGCAATTACATGGTATCGGCCAAAAACTTTTTCGAACCAGTCGGATTTGAGCACCTGGAACTGGTCGGCTAACCCCAATTCCCCGGCATTGCGCATGGCGGTCGCCAGCGCGCCTTGCGAAATATCGACACCGGTGGCGACCGCCGCCGGAACGGCGCTGAGCAGCGCCAGCGCGATCGCGCCGGTGCCGGTGCCGAGATCGAGGATGCGGCATTGGCCTTGCCGTTCCGCTGTCGCCCTAACGAAGGGCAGCACCGCTTCGACGAGCGTTTCGGTATCCGGTCGCGGCTCCAGCGTTTCCGGTGACAGCGACAGGCGCAAGCCGTAGAATTCGCGATGGCCGAGGATGCGATGCACCGGCTCACCGGCAATCCGCCGCTTCAAGGCTGCATCGATCGCGGCAATCGCGCAGGCATCGACCGTGCATTCGGGATCGGCGATGGCTTGTGTGCGGGTCGTGCCGGAAAGATGTTCGACGATCAGTCTTGCATCCAGCGCCGGATCGGCGACTGAGGCCGCGGCAAGGCGTGCCCGCGCCGCTTTCAGCAGCGGCCCGAGCAGACTGTCAGCCATCGAGGCCGATATCGGCGAGCAGCTTCGACTGGTGATCGGCGATCAGCGCGTCGACGATCTCGTCGAGTTCGCCCATCATCACCCGGTCGAGCTTGTAGAGCGTCAAATTGATGCGATGGTCGGTGACGCGGCCCTGCGGGAAATTATAGGTGCGGATGCGCTCCGAGCGATCGCCGGAACCGACCTGCGATTTGCGCGATTCGGAGCGTTCCTCGTCAGCCTTGCTGCGCTCGAGGTCGTAAAGCCTGGCGCGCAGGATCTGCATGGCTTTCGCCCGGTTCTGGTGCTGCGACTTCTCCGCCTGCACCACCATGATGCCGGTCGGCAGATGGGTGATGCGCACCGCCGAATCGGTGGTATTGACGTGCTGGCCGCCCGAACCCGAGGCGCGCATTGTGTCGATGCGGATATCTTCGGCCCTGATGTCGATGTCGACCTCTTCCGCTTCGGGCAGCACCGCAACCGTCGCCGCCGAGGTGTGGATACGCCCGCCGGCCTCGGTCGCCGGCACGCGCTGCACACGATGCACACCGGACTCGAATTTCAGATGGGCAAAGACCCCCTTGCCCGAAATAGTAGCGATGATTTCCTTGTAGCCGCCGACCTCGCCCTCGCTGGCCGACACCGTCTCGAAACGCCAGCCGCGTGCCGCGGCGTAGCGTTCGTACATGCGGAACAGGTCGCCTGCAAAGAGAGCCGCCTCGTCGCCGCCGGTTCCGGCGCGGATTTCGAGGATGGCGTTCTTGTCGTCTGCGGCATCCTTGGGCAGAAGCAGGATCTGGATGTCCCTTTGCAGCGCCTCGATGCGTTCCCTGACCTCGGGCAGATCGGCCTCGGCCAATGCCCGCATCTCGGCATCGGTGCTTTTGTCGGCGAGCATCGCCTGCAAGTCGGCCTGTTCATCCTCGGCGGTTCGCAGCGCCCTGATCCTTGCCACCATCTCCTGGATGTCGGCATATTCCGACGCCATCTTGACATAGGCGTCCGCCGCCGGCCCGGCCGACATCTGCGCTTCGAGCATGTCGAAACGCTTGACGACTTGATCCATACGGTCGCGGGGCAGGTTGATCATAGTCCTGGAACTTCGATAAGATTCACGTCAGGGCGAGCCGAAAATGACGAGTTTCGAGAACCGGCCTACGCCGGCCGTAGCCTTCATAGGGCGGAGGCATCGATGAGGGCTTCGGCCGGCGAAGGCCGGAGCGGAATGTACATTTAGAGCAATTCCAGGAAAAGTGTGAAGCGGTTTTCCGTCCGAAATTGCGCAAAAACAAAGAGATAGAGCGGTTCGGCGTTTCCGTGAAACGATGAATCGCTCTAGGTACATGAGCACCGGAAGCGCAGAAAATCGACATTTGCAGGCCGCCCTCACGTGAATCTACAACGGAATGGAGCGGTCGTCGGCAAAGGCTTGCAGCAGCGCCCGCATCGGCAATCCCTGGACCGGCGCCATGAGATTGTCGTCGAAGAACGTCTCCAGTTCGGTCAGCGGCAGTTCCGTCAGCATCGCCTTGACCGGACCGATCGAAGCCGGCGACATCGAGATCGACCGGTAGCCAAGGCCGATCAGCGCCATCGCCGAGATCGGCTTGCCGGCCAGTTCGCCGCACAAGGTCACCGGGGTTTGATTGCGCACCCCGGCGTCGGCGATCTGCTTCAGAACGCGCAGGAACGGCGTCGACAGCGCATCGAAGCGGTCGGAGAGCTGCGTGTTGCCGCGATCGACCGCCATGACGAACTGGAACAGATCGTTCGAGCCGACCGAGACGAAATCGACGGCCTTCATCAACTCGTCGAGCTGGAACAGCAGCGACGGTACTTCCAGCATGGCCCCGAGCTTCAGGCTTGTCGGCAGATGATGGGCAAAACGCGACAGATGCCGCACCTCGCGATCGATGATCTCGCGCGCCTGTGCGATCTCGCCGAGCTCCGTCACCATCGGCAGCATCAGCTTCAGTTCACGCCCACCGCAGGCCTTCAGAAGCGCGCGGATCTGGGTGCGCAACAGGCCCGGCCGGTCGAGCGTCAGGCGGATGGCGCGCCAGCCGAGCGCCGGGTTCTCTTCCTGGATCGTGTCCTTGAAGTAGGGCAGCACCTTGTCGCCGCCGATATCGATGGTGCGGAAGGTGACCGGCTTGCCGCGCGCCGCGTCGAGCACGTCGCGGTAGAGCCGTTCCTGGGCTTCCGCACGTGGAAAGGTCGAGGCGACCATGAATTGCAGCTCGGTGCGGAACAGGCCGATGCCGGCGGCACCAGCCTCGGCAAGCTGCGGCAGATCGACGGCCAGGCCCGCATTCATCAAAAGGTCGACCTGGACGCCGTCCTTGGTCACCGACGGCTTCTTGCGCAGTTCGCGGTAGACCTCCTGCCGCCGCGCCCGGAAGCGGACCTTTTCGGCATAGGCGGCTTCGAGGTCGGGCTGAGGGCGCAGATGGATCGCGCCTTCCTCGCCGTCGACAATGATGGCGTCGCCGTTTTCCGCCATGGAAACGGCGCCCCTCATCTGGCCCGCGACCGGTATGCCCATGGCCCGCGCCACGATAACGACATGGCTGGTCGCCGCGCCGTCCTCGAGCACCAGCCCGCGCAGCTTGTCTCTGGGATAATCGAGCAGTTCGGCGGCCCCCATCGAGCGGGCGACGATTATGGCGTCCTTCGGCAGCGAGGCCGCAACATCGTCCGGCCCGCGCCCCATCAACTGGCGCAGCAACCGGTTGGCGAGATCGTCGAAATCGCTCATCCGCTCGCGCAAATACGGATCGGTCATGTGCAGCATACGGGCACGCATGTCGCTCTGCACTTTTTCCACCGCCGCTTCCGCCGTCAGGCCGTTGCGGATCGCCTCTTCCAGCCGACGCACCCAGCCGCTGTCGTTGGCGAACATGCGATAGGCTTCGAGCACCTGGCGGTGCTCGCCTTCGAAAGCGACTTCGCGGCGTTCCAGCATATCGTCGATGGAGAGCCGGAGCGAACCGAGGGATGCATCGAGCCGCTTGATTTCCTCATCGCTGTCCTCGTTGAACAGATTGGTGACGACGATGCGCGGCTCGTGCAGCACGACATGACCGAGCCCGACACCCTCGTTGAAGGACAGGCCGGTAAAGCTCACCGGGCGGCGCAGGTCGAGTTCGAGCCCGGGCCGGGTCAGCCGTGCAAGGTCGCCGGTGGCGATCATCTCGGCGATCACCATCGCCGTCGTTTCCAGCGCCTCGACTTCGTCGTCGCGATAGTGGCGCATGGTCTTGTTCTGGACGACCAGAACACCAAGCGTGCGCCCTGCCCTGAGCACTGGCACGCCGAGGAAGGAATTGTAGATCTCTTCCCCCGTTTCCGGCAGGTAGGCGAAGGCTGGATGTTCCTGCGCATTGGAGAGATTGAGCGGCCGTGCTGAGGCCGCGATCGTTCCGACGAGGCCTTCGCCCAGCCTGAGCTGCGCCAAATGGACGGCCTTCGGGTTCAGACCCTCGGTGGCATAGAGTTCGAGCACCGAATCGGCGCGCAGCACATAGAGCGAGCACACCTCGGCGACCATGTTGGCGGCGATATCGCGCACGATACGGTCGAGCCGCTCCTGCGGCTCCAGCGGCTCCTGCATGAGCTCGCGGAGCCGTTTCAGCAAAACGCGCGGGCCACTGGCCGTATCACGCATCGCGGCTTGTTCTCCAATGGACATTTTGCCCGTCGCAGTTTCTCCCGCGGCCGGCGCTCACGCAACAACTCAATTAGAGCGCCGTGCGTCCAATTGGACGCCAAAGGACGCTCTGAGACTTTCGATCTGCTGCATCGTGCTTTCCGAAAATCGACTCCGATTCTCGGGCCGATGCAGTCTGCTACTGCTTATCCAGACCGTAGACGGAATGCAAAGTGCGAACCGCAAGTTCGGTGTAGGGACCGTCGATCAGGATCGAAATTTTGATCTCGGAGGTCGTGATCGCGCGGATGTTGATCGCCTTGTCGGCCAGCGCCTTGAAGGCGGTGGCGGCGACGCCCGCGTGGCTCCTCATGCCGATGCCGATGACCGAGACCTTCGACATGCCGGCTTCCGACTGTACGACGTCGTAGCCGATCGTAGTCTTCAGCCGCTCGAGCACGGCAAGCGCCTTGTCGACATCGCCGGACGGCACGGTGAATGTCATGTCGGTGAACTTGCCGTCCTCGGAAATGTTCTGGACGATCATGTCGACATTGATGTTGGCCTCGGCCAGCGGCCCGAAAATGCCGGCGGCGACGCCCGGCCGGTCGCCGACACGGCGCAACGAAATCTGCGCTTCGTCCTTGGCATAGGCAATTCCGGTGACGACCTGCTGTTCCACGATCTCTTCCTCGTCGCAAATAAGCGTTCCGGGCGGATTGAGCAAATCCCCCATTCCGGGCGCGTCAGGATCGTCGAAGGACGACCGCACGAAAGTACGCACCCTGTGCACCATGGCAAGCTCGACCGAGCGTACCTGCAGGACCTTGGCGCCGAGAGAGGCCATTTCAAGCATTTCCTCGAAGGAAATCTTGGCCAGCCGCCGCGCTTTCGGCTCGATGCGCGGGTCGGTGGTGTAGACCCCGTCGACATCGGTGTAGATGTCGCAGCGGTCGGCCTTGACCGCCGCCGCGATGGCGACAGCACTGGTGTCGGAGCCGCCGCGGCCGAGCGTCGCGATGCGATTGTCCGGCCCGATGCCCTGGAAGCCGGCGACCACGGCCACCTGGCCCTCGCCGAAGCGCTTGATCAGGAACGCGCCGTCGATGTCGAGAATGCGCGCCGCGCCATGCGCATTGTCGGTCTTGATCGGGATCTGCCAGCCTTGCCAGGAACGGGCATGGACGCCTATGTTCTGCAGAGCGATCGCTAGCAGGCCGGCAGTCACCTGCTCGCCGGAGGCGACGACGACGTCATACTCGCGTGCATCGTGCATAGGCGAGGCTTCGCGCGTCCATTGCACGAGCTCGTTGGTCTTGCCGGCCATCGCCGAGACGACCACCGCAACCTCATGGCCGGCATCGACCTCGCGTTTGACATGGCGCGCCACATTGCGGATGCGGGCGATGTCGGCGACGGAGGTTCCGCCGAATTTCATCACGATGCGCGCCATGGAAGCGAAATGCCTTTGACTGGGTGCCGGACCGGCTGCCGAAAAAACGGAAAGGGAGCGCCCGGCTGGGCCGGCCGCTGAATTCGCGGCCTCCTTAGCCAAATGCTTTGGGTTTCGCAAGGCGTGCCGCCGCTTGCAGCTGGCGACGAAGGCGACACACGAGGGCGGCAGCGCGTGCCCGCATGCCTGTCGACGACGTGCGGTGGCTTCAGGCCAGGTGCGCTGCGCCTCGCCACAGGCCCGGATAGTCGACAACGAAGCCGGCCGGCGAGACTTTCAGGATCTCATCGTAGCCAAACATGGGCGCAGCATAGGCGTAACGGGCCTCGTCGAGACGCCGATAGGTCTGTTCGAGGCGCACCAGCCTGAGTTCGGGAAATGTCAGATACGCAGCCGGAGCTTGTGTCGACATGCCGACCTCCAGGTCGAAACGGCGGATCGCCAGCAGGTTGGTAGCGGACGTGAAGCCGAGATCGACATCGATGAGGCCAGCGACTTCTCCTTGGCGTTCGCCGTTCAACGTCCATCCGCCGTCGGCAAGTCGTTCAATAGCATAGTGCAGATCTTGTGTGCCGAGAAAGCCCCCGATGTGCGCCGATCGTGCATACCAGCCGGCATCGCAGGTCACCTCGTAGGCAATGCTGCACGGCTTGCCGTCCTGGACGAAAAGCGCCTGCCCTCTGAGGCTGCGCCCACCGTTCGTCTCCGAAGGCCGGCCAGATTCAGACAGCAGGCCAATTTCAGACAGCAGGCAGGCGTCATGGCCCTCGAGGTCAAGTCGGCGCCAAAGGATCGAGGCTATGCTTCGCATCATGGTCTCCTCCCGTTGAAAGCAACGCCTCTCCTTCGTCCGCCGGAATAATTTTGTTTCCGCCGTGAGGCGTATCGAGCTGCCACATGCTGACAGATCGCAGTCGGCACCGCCCGGCATCATCAGCACTGCTCTGTCGACAGGCGAAATTGCTGCCTTGACATTCGCTGCCTCGCGACCGACTTCCTAACGCACCAGAGCGCGATCAGCAAAAGTGGTATCCGGTTTTGCGCCCGATCGCGCTCTGAACTTTTGAGTCTGCGGGAGACACGCCATGCCAGAACCCCGACGGTCGACGATCGATGCCGGAGAAGTGGAGCGCTTTTCCGCCCTTGCCGCCGAATGGTGGAATCCGAACGGCAAATTCCGCCCGCTGCACAAGTTCAATCCGATCCGGCTTGCCTATATACGCGACCAGGTGGCGGCGCGCTTCGGCCGCGACCCGCGTGCGGCGCGGCCGTTCGAGGGCCTGCGCTTCCTCGACATCGGCTGCGGCGGTGGGCTGTTGTGCGAGCCGATGGCGCGGCTTGGCGCCGAAGTGCTCGGCGCCGACGCATCCGCCACCAACATCGAAGTGGCCAAGCTGCATGCGGCGGAGGTCGGCGTGACGGTGGATTACCGTGCCACGACAGCGGAGGATCTGGCTGCCGCCGGCGAGAAATTCGACGTCATCCTCAACATGGAAGTGGTCGAGCATGTTGCCGACATCGACCTGTTCGTGGCCAAATGCGGCGAGATGCTCAAGCCCGGCGGCATCATGTTCGTCGCCACCATCAACCGCACGCTGAAGGCGCTGGGCCTGGCCATCATCGGCGCCGAATATGTGCTGCGCTGGTTGCCGCGCGGCACCCACCAGTTCGGCAAGCTGGTGCGGCCAGACGAGCTGGAAAAGGCGCTTGCCGGCGCTGGCCTGACCATCATCGACCGCACCGGCGTCGCCTACAATCCGCTCGCCGACCGCTGGCAGCGGTCGAAGGACATGGACGTCAACTATATGGTGCTGGCGGAGAAGGCACCCGCCTGAACCTTCTCACGCCGCCACCTTCTCACCTGTCTGGCTTTGCGCCTTTGTGGTGATCTGGCTTTGCGCTTTGGTGGTGATGAACACGCCGGCGATGATGATGGCAGCACCCGCCCAGGTCAGCAATTGATAGTGCTCGCCGAGAAAGATCGTCCCGGCAAACAGCCCGACCGCGGCCGCGACATAGCCGATCTGGCTGAGATAGACCGGGCCGCCGACCGCCTGCAGCCGGAAGAAGAAGGCGAACATCGCCGCGGCTGAGGCGACCTGCCCGACGACCACCAGCGGCACGCCGCCGAGCAGGGCGAGCGAGCCGCCGCCCTGCAGCGTGAAGATGCCGCAAACAAGCAGCGCAGCCGATGCCAGATGGCTGCCGACGGCAAGCTCGATCGGTCCGGTCCCTTCGGGCCAGTCGACCGTGCGGTAGATGTTGCCGGCGGCAAGGCTGACCGGGATGAGCAGGCCCACCGCCACCCAGAAAAATTCGGCCGGCTGGCCGGCCTCGCCGCGCGTCACCGCCACCATGACAGCACCGAGGAAGCCGACGGCAATGCCGACGATACCAAGCAAATTGGGACGCCGGACGCCGAGCAGGATCGAAAACACCAGTGTAACCACCGGCGACAGCGTGAACATGATACCGGTGTAGCCGGCGCCGAGATGCGGAATGGCCGAGAACATCAAGAGATTGGGGAAGGCATAGGACACCGCCGCGGTGACGAAGAAATAACGCAGTCTGTGCAGGGTGAGCCGGATGCGTTGTCCGCGCAGCAGCAAGGCGCACAAAAGCACGCTGCCGGCGCCGAGCGAGATGACCAGGGCCCAGACCATGGCCGAAACACCGGCCGCCGTTGCGATCTTGCCGAACGGCAGCGTCAGGCCGAGCAGGCCGCCGGTGACGACCAAAAGGCCGAGCGCTGAATCCCAGAGAAATTTCATAACGAACCTATTGTCTTTGCGGCTCTTGGCCAGCACTGTGTCTTGAGGTAAGATAATGCAAAGATTCTTAACGTCAAGATATTTAACGGTGATATAGATGGATCGCGCCGCGAAGGCCATCGAGCAGTGGAAACGAGAGCGGCCGGATTTGGATGTCTCTCCGATGGCCGTGCTTGGACGGTTGAACGAAGCCTCGTCGCTGATAGCACGAGAACGCCTCGCTCCGCTGTTTGCGCGTTTCGGTTTGCAGTCCGGGGAATTCGATGTGCTGGCGACGCTGCGCCGTTCCGGATCACCTTACGCGCTGACGCCAACCGCTCTCTACGAAGCGACGATGGTGACGTCGGGCGCCATGACCAACCGGCTCGACCGGCTCGAAAAGTCAGGATTGATCAAGCGTGGGCCGCATCCCAACGACCGGCGCGGGGTTGTCGTGCAGCTGACCGAAAAAGGCCTGGCATTGGTCGATGAGGCTGTCGCCGCCCACGTCGCCAACGAACACGAGATACTTTCCGGTCTGACGCGCGCCGAACAAGAGACGCTTGCTCGCCTGCTTGAGAAATTGATCGGCAGCGTAACCTAGCCAGTCAGTTGCGGTCGTCGGGGAAACTTGGGATCGGCATGAATTCGACGCCGTCCTCGGCCAGGCTCTTGGCCTCCTCCAGCGTCGCCTCGCCATAGATGCCGCGCGGATCGCTCTCGCCGAAATGGATCTTGCGCGCTTCCTCGGCAAACTTGTCGCCGACATAGTCGGCGTTCTCGCGCACCTTCTCGGCCATCGCCTTCAATTGCGCCAGCGCCTGCTTCTGGGCCTCGCCCATGGCGAGCGCGATCTTTTCTCGGCTGCGCCCGGTCGAGACGGCCGGCGCCATCAACGCCTTCTCGACCTTGTGCGAGCCGCAGGTCGGGCAATCGACGAAGCCACGCTTCTTCTGGGTGTCGAAATCGTCGTTGCTGCGAAACCAGCCTTCGAATTCATGCTCGTGGTCGCAGATCAGCGAAAAGCGAATCAAGACGCCGCACCCCTGAGACTTTGCACCTCGACCGGAGTGACGTTCACGGCGAAGTCGCGTGAATTTTTCAGATTTGGGATCTTCTTGCGGGCAGCGACCGACTGCGCCGGGTCGATCTCGGCGATGATCACCGCCGGTACGTCATGTGCCGCTTCGGCGACGATGCGGCCCCACGGATCGACGATCAGCGAATGGCCATAGGTCTCGCGGCCGTCCTCGTGCAGTCCGCCTTGCGCCGCGGCGACGACATAGGCGCCGTTCTCGATGGCGCGCGCCCGCAGCAGCACATGCCAGTGCGCCTCGCCGGTCTGGCGGGTGAAGGCGGCGGGCACCGAAAGCAGGTCGGCGCCGGCCAGCGCCTCGGCGCGGAAGAGCTGCGGAAAGCGCAGATCGTAGCAGACGGCGAAACCCAGCCTCGCCCCATCGATCCCGGCGCCGCTGATCTCGGTGACGACGGCCTCGGTGCCCGGCTCGTAAGCGGCGGATTCGCGCCAGCTTTCGCCATTGTCGAGATCGACGTCGAACATGTGGATCTTGTCGTAGATGGCTAGTGTCGCGCCATCCGGCCCGAACAAAAGCGCACGGTTGGCGAGCTTGCCGTCGGCGCGCAGGATAGCGGTCGAGCCGATATGCAGGAAGACGCCAAGTTCTTTCGCCAGCTTGCGCGAGGTCGAGACGATGATGTCCTTGTCCTCGGACGTGAACGAGGCGGCCCGCGCCTGGCTGTCGCGGATCAGCGCACCGGTCATTTCCGGTGACTGGATATAGGTCGCACCCTGGCCCGCGGCCTCGCGCACCAGCCGCTCCAGATCGACCGCGTTGCGCTCGGGGCTGGTGCCCGAACGCATCTGGATCGCCGCCGCCGTGAAAGTACCCATCGTCATATCCTCAATTCGTCGAGCCATTGGCGAGCAGACGGTCCAGCCGGCCCTCCGCCTCCAGTTCGTGGAGATCGTCGGAGCCGCCGACATGGGTATCGCCGATGAATATCTGCGGAAAGGTCGAGCGGCCATTCGCACGGGAAATCATTTCCCGGCGCAGTTCCGGCGAGAAGGAGGCATCATGCTCGGTATAGGCGACACCCTTGCGCTCGAGCAGCCGCTTGGCCGCCATGCAATAGCCGCACATCATCCGGGTATAGATCGTCACGTCGACCATCGGTCAGCAGTCCTGCCTTTCTTCAATCTATATAGTCGCGGACTCGTCGGCCCGAAAGTCCCCCGGCAGCACGCGCGCAAAGGTCAGCACGTCGACGGTCCCGGCACCGCCCTTCTTCAGCGCCTTGGCGACCGCGCGGACAGTGGCGCCGGTGGTATAGACATCGTCGATCAAGAGCACCCGGCGGCCGGCGATCTCGATCTCGGCCTGCTCCGGCACTCTGAAGGCGGCACGCACATTCTCCTCGCGTTCCCGCCGCTCCAGCCCGACCTGCTGGCGGGTGAGTTTGACGCGCCTGACCGCCGAGGGCGCAAAAGGCAGGCCACCAAGTTGCGATACCGCCCTTGCCAGTTCCGCCGACTGGTTGAACTGGCGCCTGAAGAAACGCCGCCAGTGCAGCGGCACCGGCACCACCACATCGGCCTCCGCGATCAGTTCGGCACCGGCGCGCAGCATCCAGCGCGCCATCCACGGCGCCAGGTCGGTGCGATCCTGGTATTTCAGCCCTTGCACCAGCTGGCGGGCGACACCGGAATAAGCGACCGCGGCCCGCGCGCGCTCGAAGGGCGGCGGGTCGGCGATCGCCTCGGCCGACAGAAACCCCTCGCCCATGTGATGGATGAACGGCGTGCCCATCACCGGGCACCATGGCCGCTCCAGGAGCCTGAGCTTCGGCCAGCAGGCGCCGCACAGCACGCCGGGCTGCGAGACATGCCGTCGGCAGCCGGCGCAAACCGGCGGAAACAGGATGCGCGCCGGCCAGTCCAATGCCTTTCGAGCGGTACTCTTGATATCTGGCATTGGATCGGCCACGTGGTTGCTCCTCCGCCACCCTATATCAGACAGCGGAAACCAGGAACCGTCAGTTGCAACCTATAGTCGACACTTCTCTCTGGCTGGCGCACAAGCGCCGGGCGCTCGCCCGACCGACTGCCGGCGCGGATTTCCTGATGCGGCGGGCGGCCGAGGAGCTTGCCGAGCGGCTGGGCGCCGTCGAACGCAAATTCGACAGAGCGGCCGTGCTGTTTTGCCAGACGCCGGCGGCGGTCGACGTGCTCGCGACAAGCGGCAAGGTGACGGACATCATACGCGTGGAGGCGGACGCTATGTTCCTGGGCGATGCCGCCGGACTGGTGGCGCCGCTGGAGACCGTGCCATTCGAGCCGGAAAGCCTCGACCTCGCGGTGTCTCTTTTGTCCCTTCAGGCAATGAACGACATTCCCGGCATGCTGGTTCAGATCCGCCGCGCGCTGAAGCCGGACGGTCTTTTCCTCGGCGCTTTTGCCGGCGCCGGTACGCTTTCCGAGCTGCGCGAAAGCCTGCTCGCCGCCGAGACCGAGCTTTACGGCGGCGCCAGCCCGCGCGTCATCCCGTTCACCGACGTGCGCGACGCCGGCGCGCTTTTGCAACGCGCCGGCCTGGCCTTGCCTGTCGCCGATGTCGAGACGGTGACGGTGCGCTACGATTCCCTCTTCGGCCTGATGGCGGACCTGCGGGCGATGGGCGAGACCAGCGCGCTCATCGACCGCAGCAGGCGACCGGGCACACGAAGGCTGTTTGCCCGCGTCGCCGAAATCTACGCCGAGCGGTTTTCGGATGCCGATGGTCGCGTCAGGGCGAGTTTTCCGATCGTATGGATGTCAGGCTGGGCGCCCGACGCCTCGCAGCAAAAACCGCTGAAGCCCGGCTCGGCGAAAATATCGCTGAAGACGATACTGGAAGATCCCGGCGGGCGTTGACCGGATTCTACGGATGCGGCTGGCCGGCCGTGATCACTGCGCGAAAGCGTTCACAAGCTTGCTGGAATTGTCGCTGAACAGCCACGCCATTGCGTCTGCGGCCTGGCCGATGCCGCCTATGATGGCAAGCGACAGCACGGTCACGATCAGCCCATATTCGATGGCCGTCGCGCCGGTCTTGTCTTCCAAAAATCGTTGCAGCACTGTTTTCATGACCGTCGATCCCGCTTGCCGGAACCCTAGCGTCGACCTGTTAAGAAAGGTTAACGGCACAGGCTTAACAGGCGATGAAACGACCGCTTTAAACCATCTCAGCAGTCGCCGCTGCGCTTGCCATTGTCGCGTATCACGCAGATCGAACTGGGCAGCGGCTGCAGCACGCTCCTGCGCAGCGTGTAGGTAACACGACGGCCGATCGAGCCTGTGCTTCCAATCGAGGCTGTGCTCCCGACCGATCCTGTGCTCATTCCGTCGAGGCCGCCGGCAAAATGGTCGCGGGCGGATCGCGTCCGGCTGTCGAGCAGGGGCGTCGCGATCAAGGCCAGCGCCACCGCGGCCGAGCCGAACAGCAGCGTGATCCGCAATATGCCCATGCCGGCATGGACAGCGCTAAAGCTGCGGTCGGGTCGGATCGATTCCCAGTCCCTGTCGAGGCTCATGCAACCGCCTTCCGGCGAAGGCCTGAACACGGCCTTCCCTTCGATTTTCTATGCCGTCAATTTCTCACAGCGAGATAAATCTTCCATTAACGCTGTCTAAATCGGGCAGTGACGGCACAATCACAGAAGATCGATGAGGAACTGGATCAGCGGCGCGTCGGCCGGCGGCATCGGAAAATCGCGCATCTGGCGCGGCCGCACCCATTTCAGCACCTGCCCTTCCTTCGGCCGCGCGATGCCGCGGAAGCGACGGCAGACGAACAGCGGCATCAGCAGGTGAAAATCATCGTAGGAATGGCTGGCGAACGTGAACGGCGCCAGACAGGGAATATCGGTCTCGATGCCGATCTCCTCGTACAACTCACGGATGAGGCATTCTTCCGGCGTCTCGCCGGGCTCGACCTTGCCGCCCGGAAACTCCCACAGGCCGGCGAGTTGCTTGCCTTCGGGCCGCTGCGCCAGCAGCACGCGGCCGTCGGTATCGACCAGCGCGCAGGCTGCGACCAGGAGCAGGCGCTTGCCGACAGGGTTCGGGCCGGTCATGCGCCGGGCGGCCGGCGATAATGATAACGATAGACTTCGTCGAACCCGAGCGAACGATAAAGCGCCAGCGCCGGCGCATTGTCGGCCTCGACCTGCAGCCAGGCTTCGCGGGCGCCGCGCAGCCGTGCCCATTTCAGCGCCGACAGGATGAGGTGACGGCCGTGGCCCTGGTTGCGTACCGATCTGTCGGTGGCGATCTCGAACAGCCCGGCAAGATCGCCATCGTGGACGCAGATCAGCGTCGCCAGCGGTTCGGTGCCCTTTTCGAGCGCGAACAGCCCGGCTTCCGGCTGGATGGCGCCGATGATCTCCGACAGGCCCGGCCGCAGCGACACATCCGAGCCGCTTACCTTGAGCGACGCGCCGATGAAGCGGCTGATGTCCTTCAGCGGGATCTGGTCCATGGCGGCATCGAGCTGGGCGTCTGCCAGCGGCAGCCGCATGACCAGCGATTCGTCGAATGTGCTCCAGCCTTCGCTGTCGAGATGTTTGGAAAGAACCGGCCCCGACAGCGGCGATATGCGGAAGGTCAGCGGCCGGCCATAGGCGTCGAAACGGCGGCTGGCGCGGCCGATGCGCTCGGCAATGTGCTGGATGTCGCCCGGATCGAGTGGATTGACCGAATTCAGCCGCTTGGCCGGATGACCCGCCGTCAGCCGCACCACCCAGGTGCCGTCATAATGGACGGCCGCCGCCGGCCAGGCGCGAAAGCCGGCCGCCTCATAGCGGCGCACGATGGCAAGCACGCTTGCCGGATGTCTGGAAACCAACGCCATCAGCTCCGATAATCGCCGTTAATGGCGACATACTCCTTGGTGAGGTCGCAAGTCCACACCGTCGCCTTGCCGCGGCCGATGCCGATATCGGCATGGATGCGGATCTCGTCGCGCTTCATGTAGGCCGCTGTCGCCTCCTCGGAGTAGGCGGCGTCGCGCTCGCCCTCATGCGCCAGCCTGATATCGCCGAACCAGATCGACAGAAGGTCGCGGTCGGCCGGTTCACCGGCCTTGCCGATGGCCATGACGACGCGACCCCAATTGGCGTCCTCGCCGGCGACCGCCGTCTTGACCAGCGGCGAATTGGCGATCGACAGCGCGATGCGCTTGGCCGAGCGGGCCGATTTCGCGCCGGTGACGGTGACCTCGACCTGTTTTCGCGCGCCCTCGCCGTCGCGCACCACTTGCAGCGCCAGCGATTTCAGCACCTTGCCGAGCCCGCGGCGGAAGGCGCCGAGGCGCGCATCCCCGGCATCGGTGACGTCAGGCGCGCCGCGCCTGGATGCCGTGCCGGTGGCGAACATCAGCAGCGTGTCGCTGGTCGAGGTGTCGCTGTCGACGGTGACCGCATTGAAGGTCTTGGCCGTGCCGCGCGACAAAAGATCCTGCAGCACTGGGGCTGCGATCGGCGCATCGGTGGCGATGAAGGAGAGCATCGTCGCCATGTCGGGCGCGATCATGCCGGCGCCCTTGGCAATGCCGTTGATGGTGACGTCGGCGTCGCCGAGTTTTACCGTCGCGGTCGCCAGTTTCGGATAGGTGTCCGTGGTCATGATCGCCTTGGCGGCTTCGGTCCACAGATCCGGCCTGCCCTCCTTGACCAGTCCGGCGAGCAGGTGGCTGAACCTGCCGGCATCCAGCGGCTCGCCGATGACGCCGGTCGAGGCCAGAAACACCTCGTCCGGCGTGCAGCCCGCAGCCTTGGCTGCAGCCTCGCCGGTCATTGCCGTGGAGGCTCGGCCCTTGTTGCCGGTGAAGGCATTGGCGTTGCCGGAATTGACGACCAGGACGCGCGCCTTGCCGGCGCTAAGATTCTGCCGGCAGAAATCGACCGGCGCCGACGGGCATTTCGACCTGGTGAACACGCCGGCGACCGTGGTGCCGGCATCGAAGACCATGGTCAGCAGGTCGGTGCGGTTCTTGTACTTTATCCCGGCCTCGGCAGTGGCGATGCGGACGCCCTCGATGTCAGGCATCTCAGGATATTTCTTCGGCGCGAGCGGCGAAATCGTGGCTGACATGAAGACCTCGGGCGGGAAAATCGCAAGGGAACGCCGGTTTGCCCGATAGCGGGCGCCGGCGCAAGGGCGTTTTCCCGACCGTTGCGGACGACACCGAACTGCCGCACCACGCTTACCTCACTGGGCAGGATTGAGGAACCGTCGGAACATCTTCTGCACGCCCGGAATGAGCCCCCAGATCATGATCGCGACCATCAGCGGCGCGATGACCAGCATGCGCTGCCAGATCTCCCACCCTTCGGTCAGCGGGAACACCACATAGAGGATGGCGGTGATCAGCGGATAGACGCCGGCAAGCACCAGCAGGGCAAAGCGGAGGCGCGAGAAGCGGACGGCGGTCGAGGTCATTGGCTTTCTCCTTATCGTTACGAAACGTTCCGTTATATAAAACGAGCCGTTCCGTTTCGTCAAGAGGTCGTATATGCATGTTGAGGAACTGCCGATAAGGAAAAAAGCAGATGGCTGAGGACGCAGATCGGGTCCGCAAATCAACTGGCGCGCGGCGCAATCCCGACAGCGCCGACGCCATTCTCGACGCCGCCGAGGCAGTGCTGGTCGAGGCCGGTTATTCCGGCTTCTCGATCGAAGCGGTGGCGCGGCGGGCGCGTGCTGGAAAGCCGACGATCTATCGCTGGTGGCCGAGCAAGGCCGCTTTGCTGTTCGACGTCTATCAGCGGCTAAAGCGCGTCGAAAATCCCGATACCGGAAACCTCGAGGATGATCTCGTCGGCTTCCTCAAGAACCTGTTCTCGCACTGGCATGACACGTCGTCAGGCAGCGTCTTCAGATCGCTGATCGCCGAGGCGCAGTCGGATGCGACCGTGGCCACCGTGCTTGTCGAATACACCAAAGGACGCCATGCCCATACCGGCCAGATGATCGAACGCGCCAAGGCAAGAGGCGAAGTGGCGGCCGACGTCGATGCCACGCTCGTCGCCGACCTGGTCGCCTCCTTTGCCTGGACGCATCTTTTGACCAATCGCCTCGACGAAGACGAAGCGACGCTGCGCAGGGCGGTCCGCTATGTGGTACGAGGCATCGCTCCACCGGCGAACTCGCCGCCGGCGATCCGGCAGCGTTCAAAGCGTCGACGCATCGTAGGATAGGGCGATCTCGGCGCCGCGATTCTTTCCTTCTCCCCTTGTGGGAGAAGGTGGATCGGCGCGCAGCGCCAAGACGGAAGAGGGGTGCTGGCCGGAGCGCTGTCGGTGCCAAGCTGGAACACCCCTCATCCGACCGAGCGGAGCCTGTCCTCGGGCTTGCCGGAGGCAAGACCCGTGGGCGAGGCCACCTTCTCCCACAAGGGGAGAAGGGAAGAACCGACGACCCCCTGCTTGCCCTAGCCTCGCCCTCGCCTACTTGGTGTTTTCCAGCGCGTCGACCGTCTTCTTCAGCTTCTCGTCCGGGATCTCGACTTTGGCCTCGGCGCGCAGCGACTTGACCAGCGCGATGTATTTGTCGCGGATGACCGCCTGACGGGCCTGGTCCTTGACCTGGTCGAAGGCTGGCGGCTGCTTGGCGCGCTTGTCCTCGACCTGGATGACGTGCCAGCCGAACTGCGACTGCACCGGCTGTTCGGTGTATTTGCCGACCGCCAGCGCGAAGACCGCCTTGTCGAACTCCGGCACCATCTGGCCGGGTCCGAACCAGCCGAGATCGCCGCCGCTGGTCTTGCCGCTCGGATCGCTGGTGTGCTCGTTGGCGAGTTTCTGGAAATCGGCGCCGCCGTCGAGCTGCTTGATGATCGCATCGGCCTCTTCCTTCGACTTCACGAGGATATGACGGGCATGCACCTCGTTGCTCGGCGGCGTGTTGGCGATTTCCTGGTCGTAGCGGGCGCGAACCTCGGCATCCGTAACCTTGCCGACGACATCCTTCTCGACCATCTCGCCATGCAGCGCGCGCTGCTGCAGGAACGCCATGCGGCGCTGGAAGTCTGGATCCTTGTCGAGGCCGGTGGTGACCGCCTGGGCGGCCATGACCTTGATCTCGATCGCCGCCGAAAGTGCTGCGGCGCGGCGCTGTTCGGGCGGCATCTGCGCGAACTGCTGCGACAGCTCGCCTTCGGCAAGCGCAAGGTCTGCCTCGGTCAGCGTCTGGCCGTTGATCGTAGCGACCACGGCGTTCGGATCGACCGGCGCCGGTTGGGCGGGGGCGGCCGGTTGGGCCGGGGCTGGTTGGGCAGGCGCAGTGTCCTGCGCCATCAGTGGCGACAGCGGCAGAGCCGACAGCCCGAATGCCAGGCCGAGGCTGGCGAGCGACGCGCGGCGGAACAATAAGGACATACGATTAACTCCAATAGGGGATAGCTAGAGCGGGATGGCTTCCAGACCAGCCGGATTGTGGCGGAATTTGGCACGGTCGTCAGGGCGAGCGCGCCGTTGACATCGATTGAGCCCCCTCTTATCTGTCCAACGACTTTGCGTCCAGAACCGTTTTCCGGGCGCTTTTTGCGTTTGTCCGCGTTTCACGTGGATTTGATGGGGCCGCCGGCACCCGTCGCAACGACTTGGAATGCTATCGAAAGGACCATTGAATGGTCAGTTTTGGCGGTCTCGCCCGTAAGGTTTTCGGCTCCTCCAACGATCGCCGGGTCAAGTCGACCCGGCCGCGCGTCGAAGCGATCAACGCCATGGAAAACGAGATGCGGGCGCTCTCCGACGCCGAGCTAACAGCCCGCACGGAAAAATTCCGCCAGGACGTCGCCAACGGCGCCAGCCTCGATGATCTCCTGGTGCCGGCCTTCGCCACCGTGCGCGAAGCGGCGCGCCGCGTGCTCGGCATGCGCCCGTTCGACGTGCAGCTGATCGGCGGCATGGTGCTGCACAATGGCGGTATCGCCGAGATGCGCACCGGCGAGGGCAAGACGCTGGTCGCCACGCTGCCCGTCTATCTCAACGCGCTCGCCGGCAAAGGCGTCCACGTCGTCACCGTCAACGACTATCTTGCCACGCGCGACTCCGAATGGATGGGCCGCGTCTACAAATTCCTCGGCCTTACCGTCGGTGTCATCGTCCATGGCCTGTCCGACGAGGAACGCCACGCCGCCTACGCCGCCGACGTAACCTACGCCACCAACAACGAGCTCGGCTTCGACTATCTGCGCGACAACATGAAATACGAGCGCAGTCAGATGGTGCAGCGCGGCCACAGCTACGCGATCGTCGACGAGGTCGATTCTATCCTGGTCGACGAGGCGCGCACGCCGCTGATCATTTCCGGTCCGCTCGAGGACCGCTCGGAAATGTACAACACCATCGATGCCTTCATGCTGAAGCTCGAGCCGGCCGACTACGAGATCGACGAGAAGCAGAAGACCTCGATCTTCACCGAGGAGGGCACCGAGAAGCTGGAAAACCTTTTGCGCGACGCCGACCTGCTCAAGGGCGAGTCGCTCTACGACGTCGAGAACGTCGCCATCGTCCACCACGTCAACAATGCGCTGAAGGCGCACCAGCTGTTCCAGAAGGACAAAGACTATATCGTGCGCAACGGCGAGATCGTCATCATCGACGAATTCACCGGCCGCATGATGCCGGGCCGCCGCTATTCGGAAGGCCTGCACCAGGCGCTCGAGGCCAAGGAGCATGTGGCGATCCAGCCGGAGAACCAGACGCTCGCCTCCGTCACCTTCCAGAACTATTTCCGCCTCTACAAGAAGCTTGCCGGCATGACCGGCACGGCGCTGACCGAGGCCGAGGAATTCGGCAACATCTATAATCTCGACGTCACCGAGATCCCGACCAACCTGCCGGTGATCCGTATTGACGAAGACGACGAGGTCTACCGGACCGTCGAGGAGAAATACAAAGCGATCGTCAAGGAGATCAAGGAAGCCCGCACCAAGGGCCAGCCTACCTTGGTCGGCACCACCTCGATCGAGAAATCCGAGCTGCTGGCCGCGCGTCTGCGCAAGGAAGGTTTTAGGGAATTCGAGGTGCTGAACGCCCGCCACCACGAGCGTGAGGCGGCGATCGTCGCCCAGGCCGGCAAGCCGGGCGCCATCACCATTGCCACCAACATGGCCGGCCGCGGCACCGACATCCAACTCGGCGGCAATGCCGACATGCGCATCGCCGAGGAGCTTGGCGACATGCCGGCTGGTCCCGAGCGCGAAGCCAGGGAAAAGGCAATCCGCGACGACGTCGCCCGGCTGAAGGAAAAGGCGCTGGCCGCCGGCGGCCTCTACGTGCTCGCCACCGAACGCCATGAAAGCCGCCGTATCGACAATCAGTTGCGCGGCCGCTCAGGCCGCCAGGGCGATCCCGGCCGCTCAAAATTCTTCCTGTCGCTGCAGGACGATCTGATGCGCATCTTCGGCTCCGAGCGCATGGACGGCATGCTGCAGAAGCTCGGCCTCAAGGAAGACGAGGCGATCATCCACCCCTGGATCAACAAAGCGCTGGAAAAAGCGCAGAAGAAGGTCGAGGCGCGCAACTTCGACATCCGCAAGAACCTGCTGAAATATGACGACGTCTCGAACGACCAGCGCAAGGTGGTGTTCGAGCAGCGCCTCGAGCTGATGGACGGTGAAGGCCTGTCCGAGACCATCGCCGAGATGCGCGAGGGAGTCATCGACGAGATCGTCGCCAAGGCCATTCCCGAAAACGCCTATGCCGAGCAGTGGAACGTCGCCGGCCTCAAGGCCGAGGTCGCCGAATTCCTCAATCTCGACCTGCCGATCGAGGACTGGGTCAAGGAAGAGGGCATTGCCGAGGACGACATCCGCGAACGCATCAGCCAGGCGGCCGAAACCGCCGCCAAGGAGCGTGCCGAGCGCTTCGGCCCCGACGTGATGACTTATGTCGAGCGCTCGGTGGTGCTGCAGACGCTCGACCATCTGTGGCGCGAGCACATCGTCAACCTCGATCACCTGCGCTCGGTCGTCGGCTTCCGCGGCTACGCCCAGCGTGACCCGCTGCAGGAATACAAGGGCGAGGCGTTCGAGCTGTTCCAGGCGATGCTGGGCAATCTGCGCCAGGCCGTCACCGCACAACTGATGCGCGTCGAGCTGGTCCGCCAGGCCGCCGAAGCGCCGCCGCCCGAGACGCCCGACATGTTCGGCAGCCATCTCGACGGCACCACCGGCGAGGACGATTTTAACGGCGGCGAGACCGGACTTCTGGTCCGCCAGGAGACCCACGCCATCGTCGCCCCCGAAAACCGCGACCCCAACAACCCCGCCACCTGGGGCAAGGTCGGCCGCAACGAGGCCTGCCCATGTGGCTCGGGCAAGAAGTACAAGCACTGCCATGGGGCGTTTGCGTAAGCTTTCCTTCGCCCCGTTCACGGGGAGAAGGTGCCCGAAGGGCGGATGAGGGGCAGCGCCGGAGTTGGCGATTAGCCAATCTCCCCACCTGAGGGGAGATATCAGGCAGGCCAGAGGGGGGTGCTGTCCCGCCGACACCGGAAATGGGCCTTCAGCTCTTATTTCTTTCCATCAGCTGGCCTGTCGTTTCGTCGCGTTCTGCCGCGAACGGTGAACATGGCACAAAGCCATGGCGCCGCCCCTCATCCGCCTGCCGGCACCTTCTCCCCGGGGCGAAGGAGAGCTCACCCAACCGTTTCTTAATTTGTTCTCGCTAGACCCAGACCCGAAAAAGAGGCGGAAAACGGAGAGTATTGGGTGCGCTTTTCCGCGGCGACGACAGCCGGGCGGTTCCTGCCGCAGCGCCTTGCGCTGCGCGTAAAGCCGCTGCTTGGCCGTATCGACGCCGTGCTGTTCACCGCCGGCGAGCGCGGCGAAGCTGGCCGCATGTCGCTCATCGCCTTTTCCATCCGCATCGTCAGCGCCGTCATCGCCTTCGTCAGCCAGGTGCTGATGGCGCGCTGGATGGGCTCGTTCGAATACGGCATCTTCGTCCTCGTCTGGGTGACGATGGTCATCGTCGGCAATCTCGCCTGCCTCGGCTTCCACACTTCGGTCATCCGCTTCATTCCCGAATACCGCGAGCGCAACATGCTGGCCGAATTGCGCGGCATCGTGCTGACCAGCCGCCTGTTCGTGCTGGTTGCCTCGACCGCGATTGCCGGGCTGGGCGCGCTCGGCGTCTGGCTGCTCTCGCCGTTTATCGAAAACTACTATGTCGTGCCGTTCATTCTCGGCCTCATCTGCATGCCGATGATCGCCATGTCGGACCTGCTGCAGGGGCTGGCGCGGGCCAACTCATGGGCGCTGTTTGCGCTGGCGCCGACCTATCTGGTGCGGCCGATGCTGATCCTGGCGCTCATGGCGCTGATGCTTGTGGTCGGCTTTGCGCCCGACGCCAGGACCGCGATCTTCGCCTCGATCGCCGCCGCCTATGCCACCACGCTCGGCCAACTCATCGGCATCACCACGCGCATCGACAAAAAAATCCCGGCCGGGCCGATGAAGGTGCATTTCGCGCAGTGGTTCCTGGTGTCGCTGCCGATCTTCCTGGTCGAAGGCTTCTTCTTCCTGCTCACCAATGCCGACGTGCTGATGGTCGGCGCCTATATGAATCCCAACGACGTCGCCGTCTATTTCGCCACGGTGAAAACGCTGGCGCTGGTGCATTTCGTCTATTTCGCGGTCAAGGCGGGCGTCGCCCAGCGGTACGCGCAATTCACCCATGGCGAGCCGGAAAAGCTCGCAGCCTTCGCCCGCGAAACGGTGTCGTGGACGTTCTGGCCGTCGCTGTTGATGGCGCTGCTGGTGCTGGTGCTGGGCGAGCCGATGCTGAGCCTGTTCGGCGCCGAATTCGTTGCCGGCTATCCCCTGCTGTTCCTGCTGGTCTTCGGCGTCGTCGCCCGCGCCGCCGTCGGCCCTTGCGAAAGCCTGCTCACCATGAGCGGCAACCAGAACATCTGCGCCGCCGTTTACGCCATGACGCTGGTCTTCAATATCGGCCTCAATTTGGTGCTGATCCCGCTTTTCGGCTTGTGGGGCGCGGCGATGGCGACCGCTTTCGCCATGATCTTCGAGGCCGGCGCGCTGTCCTTCACGGTCTGGCGCAGGCTCGGCATCGTCATGGCGATTTTCGCAGCCGCCGAAGGAGCCGCGTGATGGCCGCCATCCCGTTGCTCGAGGAAACCAGCGGCGGCCCGGCCGGCGCCATGGTGTCCGGCCTCGCAGGGCTGGCCCGCGAAGCCGATCCCGCCCATATCGAACTCTTGGCCAACGACCGGCCCGAGCGCAAGCTGGCGATCTACCCGGCTTCCGCCGGCTTCGACCTGGTCGAGGAACTCGACTATCTCTGCACCCGCACGATCGAGCCCAACGTCTTCTTCAACCCGCGCTTCCTGGCGCCCGCCATGCCGCGGCTGGAAGACCGCGAGGTGCGGCTGGCGGTCATCCGCGACGGCGACGAATACCGCAACCGGCTGCGCCTGCTGGTGCCGTTCTCGGTGGAGCGGCCGGCGATGCCGCTCGGGGTACGGGTCATGCGCACATGGTCGAGCCCGTTCGGCCCGATCGGCACGCCGCTGGTCGACCGTGACGATCCCGTCGGCGTCATCGAGGATTTCTTCTCGATGCTGTCGCGGCCGCATCTCAAGCTGCCTAAAGTCTTCATGCTTCCCGACATCCGGCTCGACGGCCCGGTGGCCAGCCTGCTGGCCACCGTCGCCGAGACGCGTGGCCTGACGCTGGTCACCACCGGCAAGGCCGAACGCCCGATGCTCGAAAGCGAGATCGACGGCGATGACTATCTGAAGGCCTCGCTGCGCTCGCACCACTATCGTGAGTTCCGCCGCCTGAAGCGCCGCCTTGCCGACCTCGGCAGGCTGGAGCATCTGGTGGCGCGCGGACCGGAAAATATCCGCTATGCCATCGAACGCTTCCTGACGCTGGAAGCAGCAGGCTGGAAAGGTCGCGAGCGCACCGCCATGGCTATCGACCGCTACCGCGCCGCCTTCGCTCGCGAGGCCGTGCACCGGCTGGCCGAACAGGATCTGTGCCGCATCCATTCGCTGACGCTCGACGACCGCACCATCGCCAGCCTGGTCGTCTTCGTCGAGGCCGGCGTCGCCTACACCTGGAAGACGGCCTATGACGAGACGCTCGCCGCCTATTCGCCGGGCACGCTGTTGATGATCGAGGTGACCGGGCAGCATCTCGACGATCCCAACATCATGATCACCGATTCCTGCGCCGTGCCCGACCATCCGGTGATGAGCCGGCTATGGACGGAGCGCAGGCCGATCGGCACGCTGGTCATCGGCCTGACGCCGGACGCCGACCGCCTCGCCCGCCAGGCGGCGTCGCAGCTTCACCTCTACCGCGAAACCCGCAACATGGCGCGCCTGCTGCGCAACCGGATGAAGAGCTTGCTGGGACGGCGGTAGCGTTGGCGGTCCTGCTAGGACCTGGTTTGACAGGTCGGGCCAATAGCCGAAGCATCCCTCCACTTCGTCATCCCAGGGCGGAGCAAGGAGCGCAGCGAAGCGGAGCGCAGACCCTGGGATGACGAAGGCGCGGTGGGACTTAGCTAATCACCAGACGTTGGAGATTGGCAGATGGAGGCCGGTCGGCAGCGACCGTCGACAGCCCCCTTCAGGCTCAGTCGAAGACCAGAGCCTAGGTCGTGAGGATTAATTCTCACAAGCAGCGGAAAGGATTAGCATCGGCGATCGGCCGCGCAACCAGCATCATTGCCGCCTCGGTCCTGCACGGCAGAACGGCAGAACAAAAAACTGGGAGGAATGCATGACGAAAACCACTTACCTCAGGCGTCGCAGTATTCTCGCTTTGACCGGCCTCATCGGCGCCTGCCTGACTGCGGCCGCAGGTCAGGCCGCCGAGCCCGGCAAGGTCGAGATCGATGCCCTGAAACAATCGCTATCAAAGTACGAAGACTATAAGGCCGCCATTCGCGACCTCTATCTGTCGACGGTCGGATGCGTTTATTACAGCGGCGAAAAAGTGGCTGGAGCTATGGATTACCCGAAGGGCGCGATGGGCATTCATTTCGTCAACGTCGCGAGCGTCAGCCCGACACCAGATCCAGCGCGCCCCAATGTCCTTATCTATGAGCCGGTCGACGGCGGCTTGCGCCTGGTGGCCGTGGAATGGCTTGTTCCGCTGACGCCCGACACCAAGGAGCCGCCGAAACTCTTTGGACAGACGTTCCAGGGGCCGATGGAGGGGCATTATCCGCTTATTCCGGTGGAGTTCTACCATTACGATCTTCACGTCTGGCTGTTCAAGGACAACCCGCTTGGAATGTTCAGCCCGACGAACCCCGACGTGAAATGCGACAATTACGCGTTTCCGATGCCGGAGCAGCCGACCAAGATGGTGCCGGGGCCGATGTGATGGCGACCTGAGGTACGGAGTCTGATCTAATCAGGAAGCACCGGCCTGGGCCTGAATTATGGTTATCCCAGGATGTTCCTGGGATAACATTCAACCGAGCTTTCAAGGCGTCTCGGGTGGAAAATGGTGCCCCTAGCCGGCGTGCCTGAAGCTAACAAAATCAACAGTTTGCGGCAAAGTGGGACAGTCTGACAGCGCCATGTTTCATTATGTTTCTTCCGCTGCTTGTCTCACCTTCTGGTAATAAATTGCGGGCGCCAGCTGTTCCGTTGGTTCGATTGACATTCACAAAGTCTGGAAGGAGTTTGAGGTGCAGGCCATCCACGGCGGGGGGTGGCGAATTCAGATCGATCGCTTGGCGCAGTTCGTGTTGGTGGTGCAACGGTAGCCCTGATCGAAGTCCCCCCATTAGGCCTGGCTGCGGAGACGTGGCCGGGGTTTTTCGTATGGATAAATTTTCTTCATCATCGCATCGACGATACGCAGCAGATGGTTCGCAAGCATGATGATCTCGGCTGATTCATCGGGATCATCAAGATCCAGCTTTCGGTCGACCGAGGATTTTTTGTATGAGCCAATCGCGCCGGCGAACAACTCCATCCTGGCAACTCGTTCGCCCGAATTAACGGCCATATCCTTCTGGCCTTGAACTCCCTGGGTAAATGCCCTCGCCAACTGGTGTCTGTGCGGGCGCTTGCGGATGGCCACACATGAGATTGATTGGCGTGCTGAGCTGCAACGACTCGTGCATCGGCCATCTCCCTAAGTACGGAAGAACCCGCAAGCCAACCTCATCGGACTCAAAAGCGATCAGGGCCCCTGCATCGGGGATGATCTCTGACAGCTTCATCGACCCGCCCTATGTCATGTCCATGGTGTGTGCGGCCAATCGGGGCGACACCAGCTTATTTTAGGCCTTGCAGGTCAAGGGATTCGCCAAAGGCGCCGATGGTGGGCGTGAGGAAAATTCGTCCGCGCCGCCGAACTTCACCCAAGCAAGGCCGTACCCTGGGTTGGCACGACGATCGTCCAGGCCAAGCACACCAATGGTTACAACAAGCATTTCAGCGAATCCGATTTCTATAGCGCAGCTCGATCCATACGGTGATAGGGGAGGAGGTGCCGCGCATTCGGAAGGATCAGGCCACCAGGGTTGCCATCAGACATCAGTATTGTGGAAGTTCAAGTAAGTCGATGAGTAATGCAGGGTGGGCTAGGGTCCACCCAAATGGGTCATGCACTGGCGCGTGAATGATCGTATTGATTTTCTCCTTCCCGCGTACGGGTGGGGACAAAACCGAGGAGGAGCCACTTGAAAATTGGTCATCGCCGCCAGCCTTTCCTTGCTACCTACTTCAGTCCTCGGACTGCAGGAACCTGGTCCATTAACGACGGCATCGGAATCCTAGGAAGTTCCTTCCATCGTGCCTTGCCGGCCAGTACCAATGAGCACTTCGCAGAAGCTCGCCGCCCGCTACTGAGACCCTTTCCCGTGGTGCTGCAACACGATCCACTACGACGACCCCGGATGCAGCTGCGACTGATGTCGCTCTTACGACGATTCGGGCCATGGTCCGCTGGCCTGCTGTCGCAAACAGTGCCGATACTACGCAGGGGACTTACATGAGCACTGGACTAATGGCGCTACTGGATGAGGTCACGGCGACGGCTAAATCCGCAGCCATACCCGACGTCACGACGCCGGTCGTCAAGGGGCGGAACGAGGTTATCAATGACAGGACCGTCACCGCTGTCGGCATTTCCGCGGACCAGAAACTGAAAATCATCGCGCGCATCGCCGCCGTGACCCTATTGAACAAGCTGCTGGTGGCGCTGCCGATGATACTCCTGCTCGGGAGCTACAATGCGGAACTGGCGATGGCAACAGTTGGCTTTGGCGGCGGTATCTATCTCTGCTACGAGGTGGCCGAGAAGCTCTATGGCATTTTCTCGCCTCGCGGTGCCTACAAACACGAAACCCTGGTTCAGGGCAAAGCCGGCAGCGCCGAAGAATTCGAAAAGGCAAGGGCGAGCAGGGCCATCCGTACGGATTTCGTTTTTTCGGCCCTGCTCATGTCGCTCGCATGGATTCCGGTTCTTGACTGGGTCGATTCGCCCTCGAATCCCTTGATGCTTGCCCTTATTCTCGGAATAGGCGCCACCGCGGGGATATACGGTCCTCTGGCCCTCATAGTGAAGGGAAACGAAATCGGCCTGAAAGGCATGGCATTTCTTCTGAAATGCCTTTGGGCGACCCTGCCAACCGCGATGCTTTGCGTCGGTGGAATCTTCCTGCAGATCGGGTTCATGAGTTATGGTTTGCATTCTGCGGCCACGTTGGTGGGCTGGTTCGCAATCACGGGAGCGGATGCGTTCCCTGCCGTCGCAGATGCTGCGAGCATCGCTGGGCTCGCATTTGGAGTCTGCTTCTTCGGAGCCGTGACGGGAACTGTCGCCGTACCGGTCATTGGACAGATTGCATCGGCTTGCCGTGTCATCGCCACACGATTCCGTAAAGTTTATCCATAGAAATCAAGCATTGCAGCGCCACCGTTCGAAGAAAAACATGACTTCCAGTCCGCAAGCGGTGGCCGGGAACATCCGATGAGGCAGCTCCGGCTGCAGGTTGCCGAGGACGAAACCCGCGTGTCGGACACTGCTTCTTTGCCGGACCAGCAATCCAAATGCGGCGCCGGCCAGTGGGCCGACCTCGACAGTCGCACTGAAAACGAGATTGGCGCTTCTTTGCTGAACTTCGGCAGGCAGCAGAGGGACAATGCCTGCAGCCAGATCGCATCCGAGTCCGGCTGGCGACTTGACTTGTTTTAGAAACGATCGATCGCCTTGAAGAACCGTTTCGAAGCCATGCCGAATCCGAGCTTCTGGTTCGAGATATGGGACAACGTCAACGATGAACCGGTCATCCAATAAGCTTGATGTCTCCGGGTTTTCCGTCGGGATTCTCGAACCGCGAGATTGGGCCAAAAGCGGTCGCGATCTTCCGAACCTCCTCGCCTCGGTCCTTGAAGAAGCGACGGCCGCCGCCCTGGACGCTTTTCCGAACTTTCCGTCCGGCTTGCCTTTGTAATAGCTCCACTGCGAATGGAGCGATTGGAGCTTTCTCTTTGTGGAAGGGGACGCGCAATCCGGCGGCACTACGCATCAGGACATCCCTGCTGGGCCGTTAATGACTTTCCGCCGCGCAGCGGGTTAGCTAGAGCACTCTGGCAACGCGAAAGCCGACGTCCTTGTCACGGGATCCAGCAGAGTCGCGGTGGCGGTACGCCGAGCGGAGATAGTGAGGATAGCCGACCCAGGAGCCGCCGCGGACGACGCGCCGTGCAGAATCGCTGCCTAGCCAAACTGATCCGTCCAACGGTGGATCACCTGCATAATCCTCATGCCAGTCATCTTCGCACCACTCCCAGACGTTGCCGTGCATGTCCCGAAGCCCCCAGGGATTTGGCGGGAACATGGCAACCGTAGTCGTGCCCTCGGCATGGCGGGAAAAATTGGCCTGCTCTGGCGCGATGTCGTCCCCCGTGCTGTAGGCGGTCGTTGTTCCGGCTCGGCAGCAGTACTCCCATTCCGCATCCGAAAGCAGCCGATAGGCGTTGCCGGACCGTTCCTTTAGCCAGGCAACATAGGCATGTGCGTCATGCCAACTTACACAGACAACGGGGTGGTCATCCGTCTGCGCAAACCCTGGATCTCGCCAGGACTTGGCAGCGTCGAATTTCCATTTCAAGCCATCCAACACCGTTGCGCCCGGCTCGACGTGATAATCCATGGCTCGAATGAAGGCTGCAAACTCTCCGTGTGTGACCGGAGCAACGCCAACCGCGAACGGCCGCGGGATCGTCACTTGGTGCCGGGGTCGTTCGTTCGGCTTACCCTGGTCGGGAGCCGATCCCATCAGGAAAGTTCCCGCGGGAACGACGGTCATTTCAGGAGCTTCTTGAAAATCCCGGAATCGGTCCCCCTGGACTGGACCGGTGGAAATATTGCTATCCTGCGCTGGCACTTCGGCTCGACCCCTTCAAGCGAGGATCATGATGGCCCTAGCTAAGGCTAGACCTCGTGAACAATGACATCGCCCATATCAAGAAGACGCAAAAAGCGCATGGCTCAATTGGGTCAATCCACGCATGACCCATTTGGGCCATGCGCTTTTTTTTTGCCGCGTGATAGATTGTCCTTGAGCTAAGCGCTCCAGCCCTCGGCTTGCATGCCCGCTGAGGGCCACAAGAACGGAAAGCGGATCAGGAGGAGATTTCTATGGGCGACCGCGCAAATGAAAGTCTGCTGAAGAAAGAAGATTTGCTGAACTACGACGTCTCCGACGAGGCGCTGGAAGCCGCAGCAGGCGACGAGCCCCAGCTTGGGCTCATGTGGGATGCCAGCTGCGCTTCCACCTGCGACAGCAACACGACGTGCTGCTAGCTGAGGCTGACGAAGGCGACGCGAGCTAGGCGGCGGGCGCTCCGGATGTTCCTACCAACAACGTATTGCGGATTTCCGGTTCTACGCGCTCGCCGCCCGCGCTCCCTCGCCTTCATTCGCCAGAAGCTGTCCAGCCTTTGACTGAGCGCCTAGATACGTCCTTTGAGCGCCTGATCATCCGGGCCGCGACCATTGACGATATCCTCTCGGACGATTTTGAGCCGATACCGGGCCGGAAGGATGATGCCGAGGTGGCCGGGCGGCGGCTCGCTGCTTGGTGCCGGTCCTGCGCTAACGGCGACTGGTCCCTGTTCTCCAGACGGCTGAAGCGAGACGGATTCCAATTTGCCGACGTACTAGCGAGGTTCGCCACGGTCCGGCGTAATCCACGGGTTCCGCCGCCCGCCTGGGCAGAGGATGCCGTCTGGATCGACGGCGCGCTGGGCAAGCGGCACCACGTCTCGTTCGTGCCCCAAGCTGATCCGATAGCTTTCGAGCACCTGTTTGTGGAGCTCGTGCTCCAGGCCGAAACCCGGCTCTGGCAGGGCATGGAAGCTGCCACCGTCGAGAACCTGACGGCCCCCGCGCGCGCCTGCCTGCGCAGGGCGCTGCTGCATTCACTCAGCACCCTCGCGGCGCCTGCGATCTTCGAGCAGTTCGAAAAGACCCGTAAGAACAAGCCTGCAGCCGCCCGCGAGGCACCGACCTCAGTTTACACGGCCTTCGTGGAGGACATGACGGGAGGTGGCGGCCTGTACCGGCTCTTCCAGGAGAGGCCTGTCCTGCTGCGGCTGATCGCGGTGGCCACGCGCCAGTGGATCGAAACCTGGCGCGAGTTCGTCGTGCGACTCCAGTCAGATATTGAAATGATTCGCCGGAGCATTCTCGGTTCAAATGCGCGCTGTCGGGTCGAGCACGTCATGGGAGGTCTGTCGGATTCTCACAATGGCGGCCATTCCGTCCAGCTCGTCAGGTTCGAGAACGGACAGCAGATCGTGTACAAGCCCAAGGACCTGCGCCTCGACGTCGCTTGGCACGATCTGGTCTCGAAGCTGAACCAGGCCAGGCCGCCATTGCTGCTCAAGACGGTGAAGACGCTTGCCCGTGACGGATACGGCTGGACTGAGTTCATCGAGCACGACGGCTGCCAAGACGAGGATGGCTGCGGGCGCTTTTTCGAGAGCGCCGGCGCATGGCTGGCCTTGTTCCATTGTTTCTGCGGAACTGACTTCCATCAGGAAAACATCATTGCGGATGGCGAGCATCCTGTCCCGATCGACCTGGAAACGATACTTCAGCCCACCACCCATCGACAAAAGTCAGAAGATCCGGAAGCCCAGGCCTACGAGGCCGCAATCGAGATCATCTCAAATTCCGTCTGCACAGTCGGCCTGCTCCCCGGGTTCATCAAGTTGCCCAGTGACGAGATGCTCGCGGTTGGAGGAATGGTCCCGTACAGGAATTCGATAAAACGAATTGCCTGGGAGAAAGCGAACACAGATGAAATGCACCCCGCGAGGGCGGCCGAGGACAGGACGGATTCCCCCAACCTGCCGCATTTCCGGGGCCACTACGCCAAGCTGGAAGACTATCGGCGGGAGTTCGTCAAAGGCTTCCGGGAGTATGCGCAGTTCCTGATGGCCAGAAGCCGGGACGGGACGCTCAACGAACCTTTGAACGCCTTCGCTGGACTCCCCGTGCGCCGGGTCCTTCGCGCGACCAGCTTCTACTACGGGCTGATCCACCGCCTCCAGAATTCCGGGCCGATGGATGACGGGATAATGTGGTCCGCGCAGGCGGATTTCGTTACAAGGTTCACCAACTGGGATCAGGACGACGATCCTTCCTGGCCGCTGCAAGGCGCCGAACGGAAGGCTCTGCTGCAGCTGAACGTGCCCTACTTTCTGACGACGGCCGACGGTCGCGACATCGGGGATTTGACCGGAGTTCTGGTCACCACCCAAGCGGTCTGCGGCATCGACCGAGTCCGGGCGCGTCTTCGGGGCCTCGACAAACAGGAAGTCGAATGGCAGCTCGCCGTTGTGGAAGAAAACACCAACATGCTGTCGCCGTTAGCGGGCATCCGCGGAGCACACACGCTGTCTGGCGGGTCCGCAGGTGCAATGGACGCAGAGGCAAATCCGGTCTTTCTCGCCGAAGCGGACAGCGTAGCCGAAGAGCTGGCCGGGTACGCCATCCGGCGGGGACCTTCCGCTGCCTGGCTAGGCCTCGACCAGCGTCATTCCGACTTCGGCAGGTTTGTCGCCCTAGGTCCCGACCTGTATAACGGCCACTGCGGAATAGCGCTCTTTCTGGCCACCCATGCCGCCGTCTCCGGACGGAGTTCCTCCGAGGAACTGGCGCTGGCGGCGGTCGGGCACCTTCGCAAGAACCTGCGAAGCAGGAATGCGTCCCGCATGGTCCGGCTTCTCGGCATCGGCGGAACCGCGGGGATGGGTTCGATAGTCTACGCACTCACAGCCATGGGCAGGTGCCTCAGGAACGACGGTCTGCTCGCTGACGCCTGCGTGGCTGCAGAGTTGTTCACCGACGACCTGATAGCGGCGGACAAGAGGCTGGACGTCATGCATGGGAGCGCAGGGGCCGTGCTTGGACTGCTGAGCCTGTATCGCCTGAACGGATCGCACGAGGTCATTGGGCGTGCCGTCAGGTGCGGTGAACATCTGCTTGCCCACTCACGGCTTGAACCCGACGGCTCCCGCAGCTGGATCGGGCAAGGCCTGGGCGGAGACCGACCGCTCAACGGCATGTCCCACGGTGCAGCGGGCTACGCCTACGCGCTGGCTTCCCTCGCCGCCGCGACAGGACGCAAGGACTTCGCTGACGCGGCGTCTGAGGCCATCGCCTTCGAGAATTCCACTTACGACCCGAAAAGAAGGAACTGGCCCGACTGGCGGAAAACGGTAAGCCACCCATGGCGCTCCCAGTGGTGTCACGGAGCGACCGGAGTCGGTCTCGCGCGGCTGGCCACGATGAAGCTGGAAGTTTTCGATTCCGGAGTCCTGAGGAGGGACATTGACAGCGCCCTAATGGGCGCGGAGAAGGAATGGCCCGGCCGCACGGACACGATGTGCTGCGGTACGCTCGGCAACGTAGAATTTTTCCGGACCGCGGGGCAAGCGCTGACCCGCGCCGATATCCTAAGACTCGCATCGGACCGGCTGTTGGACGTTCTGAAAACCGCGTCCTCGGCCGGCGACTACCGATGGTATGGGAGCCAGAGAGCGTTCAATCTCGGCCTATACCTCGGTCTTGCGGGCGTGGGGTACGCCTGCCTGCGGCAGGTCGACGCCTCTGTTCCCAACATCCTCACCTGGGAGTGAACAATGGTCCGTCGGCAGTGGATGACGAATCTGCACTCCCTGAGTTGTGCTGACGTGCGGCAATGATCCCGCTTTCGGTACTCGACCTGTCGCCGGTGACGACCGCTTCGTCCGGGGCGGCGGCCTTGCACAACACGCTCGATCTCGCGCGTCTGGCGGACGGCCTCGGGTTCACGCGCTACTGGCTCGCCGAACACCACAACGCGCAGTCGATTGCCAGTTCGTCGCCTGACATCATGATTGGACAGGTAGCCGCCGCCACGCGGCATATCCGTGTCGGTTCGGGCGGGGTAATGCTGCCAAACCACGCCCCGCTTATGGTGGCGGAACGGTTCAAGGTCCTGGAAGCCCTGTTCCCGGGGCGGATCGACCTCGGGATAGGGCGGGCCACTGGCACCGATCCGGTCACGTCGAACGCTCTGCGGCGACGGCAGGACGTCACCGAGGACGATTTCCAGGACCGCTTCCAGGAACTGATCCTGCTCGAGACGCGCGAATTTCCGGAAGGGCACGCGCTCTGCAGTGTTCGCGCCGTGCCTGACGGGGTGCCTCTGCCGCCGGTTTGGCTGCTGGGATCGAGCGGCTACAGCGCCGATCTTGCCGCGATGGTCGGCGTGGGGTTCTCCTTCGCGCATCAGTTCGCCAAATACGACGCGTGGGCGGCAATGGACGCCTACCGCGAAAGGTTCAGACCGTCACGGTGGCGCGAACGGCCCTACGCGATCCTCTCCGTACATGTCGTGTGCGCCGAGACCGACGCGGAGGCTGAACGTCTCACGGCGACCTACGACCTGAACTACGTCCGCAGCAGCCGCCGCGAGTTCCTGCCGCTCGCGAGCCCGGAGGAGGCGCTTGCGTATCCCTACACCGCCGGCGACCGCGAGCGGATACAGGCAAGCCGCGCACGAATGTTTGTCGGTAGCCCGGCGACGGTACACGGCGAGCTCGTCCAACTGATCGAGGCAACCACGGCCGATGAACTAATGGTCCTCAGCATGATCTACGACCACGGCGCGCGTCGCCGTTCGTACGAATTGATGGCCGACAGGTTCGGACTAGCACTCCCCACGCCAGCACTGACCAGCCGCAACACCTGCCCTGAGATCAACGGCTGAGGTTCGGGACAACAATGCTGTATATGCTGTTCAGCCCAGGAACGTCATTCCCGGAACGCCAAGTTTATCCAACGTGCTCGCGAACGGCTTGACTGGCAGGAAGCAGCAATGCTGCCCATTGTACGCAAATCTTGCCGACATAGCCCACTTGGGTCATGTCGCTGTCCTCGGCATTGGTATTGTAGGTATGCAGGTATCGTTGAGTCTAGGTTGAGAAAATGTCGTCGATAGCAAAGACTCTCGCGGCCGCGGCGGCCATCGCGGCCCCAATATTTGCAAGCACAGCATCGGCTTGCGCTGCCGACGTATGGTTCCATGGCGGCAACCTATCCGAAACTCCAGTCCGGTCGCAATGGACCGCTGCTGACAGGGAAGGCTGGCAAAATCTGGCGCAAGGTGCCGATGATCCCGGAGACGGGTACGGTCCCTATCCGCCGGGCTGCAGAAACAAATATTCGTTTGACGAGTGTGCCGTCAATGAAAAGGGATGTTCGCTGCGTGATAGGGTAAGGTGTGCGCCTATATGCTCGGGCCTCTGCGACGACTGAGCGATCAGGGGCCGATCTATATGCGCAGGCCTCGAGGGGACGATTTTGAATTCCGTTTCTTGTCAGCCAAGATTGGTCGTGGTCGCGACCTGCCTTCCAGCTTGGATAGTAATATCGCGTATTTCGCGGGTCTGCTCCTTATGCTCTCGGTCGCATTCACTGCCGTGATGCCGGGCATGACGCTCGCGCAGCAGCCTCCTCCCCCGGACGTCTTCTTCAATTATCCGGGCACCGTCCTTTCGGGGCTGCCGACCGCAGAGTTTTCGAAACCTTCCGCCGAATGCAGCAAGATCTGTGCGGGGCGCTCTGGCTGCGCCGGATTCGACTACTCGCAAGCAAACGGCAGGTGTCGCCTGTACGGCGCCGTTAGCACGGCGCGGCCCAGCACGGCCTCGATCGCGGGGACACGCGCACTCCTCGCGGGATATCCGCCGCCGGCCAATCCACCCGTCGTCGAAGAGCCGAAGCCAGCTGCTCTTCTCCCTCGGCCCTCCCCTTATCAAAGCTGCATCGTGGCCGACCCGACGGGAACACCGCTCAACGTCCGTGACCAACCTCGCGGAGAAATCCTAAACACGTTGCCAAACGGCAGATCGGTGGAAGTTCGAGAGAAGCGACGATATCAGGGAGAATGGTGGGTCCGCATCACCGGGGCAGCCGATGGCTGGGTTTTTCGCGACTATTTGAGTTGTAGTGAAAGCTGCATCGTGGCCGACCCGACGGGAACACCGCTCAACGTCCGTGACCAACCTCGCGGAGAAATCCTAAACACG
>NZ_JBVVQY010000020.1:59598-68526 GCF_055811615.1 Mesorhizobium sp. WSM4807 | reverse complement strand
ATATCAGGGAGAATGGTGGGTCCGCATCACCGGGGCAGCCGATGGCTGGGTTTTTCGCGACTATTTGAGTTGTAGTGGCAGTGATTTTTGAACTCGAAGAATGACCTGACGACCGGGCAAAGGCAAGTATCCAACAGATGGACTTAGTGGAGGAAGGAAAGTCCGACCCGGCAGACTCTGTTGGAAATTTACTGCACTGCGCAATCGCGCTCGCGTGCCCCTACAACGATTTTGCGACCTTGAAGGAAGCCCTGGGGAAACTATCGGCCGCTCGAGAGCCTTGTCAGAAGCGCGACTAGCTCCGACTGCCGATGCGTTTGCGTCTTGGCGAAGACGGACTTCAAATGGTTACGCGCGGTCTCATAACAAACGCCAAGTTCGTTGGACGCCGTTTCAACGCTCTGTCCCGAGCAAATCTTTCTCGCCAGTCTCGCTTCGGAAGTTGTCAGGCCGAAGGAAGACCGCAGCACGGCCTCGGGCGGGGGAGGTCTCGCGCCCGGATCAACGAGAATGACGACTGCTTGGCACGGCGCGAGCGCGTTATAGGAGACATTCGGAAGCCGCAACGGATAGGCAAGGAGCGGAGGGGGCATCGATGCGGTCGTGTCCGGGGAACACAGGAGCGCTTTCAGCGATCGGTCGAGAGCGGCTGTCGCGGTTCGGTCAAAGGAGGCCAAACGTCGGCGCGTGATCTGCAGGCCGAGCCCCAGAAGCCTTTCCGCCGAAGCGTTGGTAGGAGTACATTGCCGCTCCTGTCCAGCATGATGGCAGCCGTTTCGGTCGCGCTAAAGGCATCTAATGCTGCGTCGACCCTCCCGAAACCGATTGCTTGCGCAACTGCGGCGGTAGAGCCCGGCTGCTTCGAAAGTTGCGCAGGCGGCATAGTCGTCATCCTTGTGGCTATCTCCGCGCGATAAAGCTTCTTTTGCGTCGTGAGACCAAAGCCGGCAGTCGCTGGACGCGCTGATTCACCCTAACACCCTTCCATTTTATTTGAAACACACAGCTGGCCAACTTGGCATGCGCAGACCGGAGACTAGCTCGCCTTGAAAAAACGGCATCCATCATTTTGATGGGTGCGTCGACCGACATTTGCGTGTCCAATGCACCCTCGGCGGGTTTGGATCGATTCGCCTCCTAGGAAAAGGACCGGGTCGGCCAGGTGTCGGCGGCAATTCCTGGCAATGCGTGGAGTCTGCCAGATCGCACCCGGAGTCCGCCCGACGACTTAGGAACATCGGCATGAAGAACCGTTTCGAAGCCATACTAGATCCGAGCTGCTGGTTTGAGATATGGGACAACGTGAACGATGAACCGGTCATCCATCGCGACCGTCCGCTCTTGTCCGCTTCGGGGAAGTCGGCGGCAAGGATCGCCCGCTTTCTCAATGGGGCGGCAGGATCCGATCCGGTGCCATGTTTGAACGGGCAAAACATTGTCACTCATTTAAGATCGACAGCACCTTCCCATCCTGCGTCGCCGAATAGCTGGATCGTATCCGACCCGTCGCCGTAGACCGTGTATCCGATGCCGTTGGAGTTCCACTCCTTGTCGCCCTTGACGCAACCGACGAAGCTGACGGAAGCCGTGCCATTCGGATACCATTCGGAAAGTTTCCATGTGCACGAATCCCCCTTGCCGTGAAAGCTTAGATTAAGCTTGATGTCGCCGGGTTTTCCGTCGGGATGCTCGAAACGCGAGATTTCAAAGGCGGTCGCGATCTTGCGAATCTCCTCGCCTCGGTCCTTGAAGAAGGCGACGGCCGCCGCCCTGGACGCTTTTCCCAACTTTCCGTCCGGCTTGCCTTTGTAGTAGCCCCACTCCGAAAGGAGCGACTGGAACTCTCTCTTTGTGGAAGGGGAGGCGCCTTTCTCGATGCCATCGGGCATGACTCTGTCGCTCGGCAACGCATGGAGGGCGCGCCATGATCCCCTGGCGCGTGCAAGCTCCTGCAGCGACATGCCTACCTTCGCCTTCCCCGGCGTAGCTCCGGCGTCGATGAACCCTTTCACGACGGCGTCGTTGTCGGCGAGGACGGCCGCCTCCAGAGGGGTTATGCCGTCTCCGTCTGGCGCGTTGGCCAAGGAAACGAGCCCAGGACGATTGACCAGCATGTGCAAGTAGGGATTAGTGGACTTCGACGCGGCGTGTGCGGCCATCACGACTGCCACCGACCTCCCGTTATCGTCCTTTACGCTCAGGAGTTGCTGGATCGACGTGGTTGGGCGATAGGCGATCATGGCCTCCGCTATGGAATCCGACTCCGCATCCTGCCGCGCATAGGCGGCATGGAGAGCGGAGACGCCCCCCGGACCGACCGCGAACGCATCGGCGCCAGCGGTCATCAGGAGCCTGACCGAGGAACGATCCCCGAACGCCGCTGCGTAGACGAGAACCGGATATCCTTCCGCGTTCTTTTGGTTCGCGTCGGCTCCGGCGGATAAGGCGGCCTGCACCTTGCTCTCGTCTTGCGCCTTGATCGCCGCGAACAGGTCCGGCGCCGGGCTGAAGGCCGTGGACCCCCCGAGCCGAACAGCAAGGTCGGGCTTCCCGATCGCGGCGGCGATATCGGCGGGCTTCGTTCCGTCGTCCCCTTTTATGCCGGGATCCGTCATGACGTCGCCCAGCAGGAGATTGATGACATCCTTGTCTCCAGCGATGACAGCCAGGGTGAGGATGGGCACTCCGCGGATTTTCATATCTGGATAGGAAAATTCGTCCAAAAGCGTTTTTACCATCTCCGCGTTTCCGGAAATGACGGCCACGGCCAGCGGAGTGATGTCCGCTTTCGGCGATCCATCCGCCAAGGCTCCGAGCTTCAGCAGCAGGCGGACAGCTTCCAGATCGCCTGCCTGCGCCGCCTCCAGGATCGGAGTCACGCCTCGGCCGTCTTCTGATCTTGGATCGGTCCCGGAGGCCACCAGGCTTCGCAACGCCTCCAGATCTCCTCTTCTGGCAGCCGACCGCAATCGGTCCCCGGTCCCGGGAACCTTCCCTTCGAGCAGCATCGCTTTCATCTCGACCGAGCCGACGTTCTCGGCATATTTGGCGGGCGTGCCCCGGGACGTGGCCGCTTGCGGATTGGCGCCCGCTGCAACTAGGGCAGAAGCGGCGTCAAGGCTGTCATCCCCTATCGCGATGATGAGGGCGTTCGTGCCGAAGGAGTTGAATTGGTCGGCCGGCACCCCGAATCCGGTGAGCCGCTTGACGATGTCCGCTTGGTTCAGGTGGGCGAAATAGGACAGTGCGTCGCCAGCGAGCGGTCCCGGCAAGGCTTTGATCCGATCCTCCGTGACGGTCCCTTTCTGCAGGCTGTCGACAAGCTTCGCCAACTCGTTGTGCGGCTTTCCCGGCGAAGAGCCGTCTACGACACCTGTCGGCGCGGCGGTCGCTTCTACGGCGAAAGCTGCCGTTCCAGAACAAAGGCAGGCGGCAAGGGCCAAGGCAGCCGCTCCTCCGCCGCGTGCCCGCTGGATTGTGGACCTCAGTCGGCGGCGCGGAAAATTTTCCCCGTTCATCTGCACCCCCTGTCGTATTCCCTCTGGTTCCCGTTGATGCCCATCCGGATGGCCGCCCCCTGTCCTGCCGCCTCGTATTGCGGCAGAACCCTGTAGTATTCTTGGATCTGCTGCTGAATCTGGCTGCACTGCAGGGCGGAATATCTAGTTCCACCGGATTGCCGGGCCGACTGCCGCGGCGCCGGGCGGCTCATCGTCTTCCGGTACTCCCGCTGCACTTCGGCGACAGCCTCTTCGTAGGCTTTTCCGCGGCCAACGTACATTCCCTGGTGCTCGCGATACGCCTGCAGTTCGTCGTCCGACAAGGTGTCAGGACCGGAAAGGCCCGACGCCGACGCCGTTCCTGCGAAACGCGAGTTCTCGGCCTGACGCGCATCCGAAACGAGACGGCCGAGGCCCGAGTCTTCGTTGAACGCAGACAGCCCGGCCTGCAAGGCGGAGGTGGCCGTCTTGTTGATGCTGAGCAGCTGTCCAAGCGCCACTTCGAACATAAAAGATTGCAACGGCCCCCATTGCTGGAGGCTGGCCACGCCGCCGACCGCTTGGTTCAGGTACCCTTCGGCGCCGCCGCGCCCCGAAAGGTCATGGACCATCCCGCCGATCTCTATCATCTTTCCCCAGACATGGGCGAGCCTCCGAATCCGGGGAGGGACCTCCTTCAGCATCTCTAAGGTCTTCAAGCCATTCAGAGCCGAGGCATCCGCGACCTTTCCACCGATGTCCACTGCGTATTTCTCGTGAGAGCCTAGACGTCCCAGGTCGGCATCGCGTTTTTCCGCCGCCTGGTTGGCCTGATATGCGTAGACCTGCTTCATGCAGCGCAAACGGGCTGCCGACCCTTTGGAAAGTACTTCCGATGCCTCGTCGTGCAACCGCCCGGCCTGCTCGTAGAGGGATGTCGATTCCGAATTTGTTCCCGACTGCAGGACTATTTGCCATGCCAAATCGCCCGCGGCCTTTGCGCGGTCGCTTATCTGTTGAAAGATCGAGCGATACTGGTCATAGACCGCATTGCAGTCGCTCGCCGAAGTCGGAGCGATCGGGTCAAGCGGAAACTGGTATCCTTGAGCACGCGCAGCTCCGCCCGACGCGAGCAATGCGACGACAAGGAAAACGGACTTGGAGGCCCCCTTCATGTGCTGCCCCAAAGAATGGCGCCGAGCGCAATGCGCCCAAGGTGTTTTGGCACCAGGCATGCGAGCCTACTTCAACTCGCTCTTAAGTGCATCAAATCTTCTTCGAACTAGAATCTCCGGCACTGAGAGTTGGCTTGCCGGCGGCATAGTTGCCACCCTTGGCTATCTCTGCACGGTAAGCTTTTTGGGGTTCTTGGCGTCGTAGGCCCAAAGCTGGCGTCGCTGGAGGCTGATTCACCACAAGATCCCTTCCATTTATTGGAAACGCACCGTCCAGATGCCTACGGCATAGGAAGCCGCCTTTACTGATGGCTAAGCCATATGTCGATGCGGTAGCGGTCGGAGCCCTGCATCGGCAATATGCCCTCATCGCGTCTTTCGACCGCATCACGCAGGATCACCTCCATTTCCTCTAGCGCCGCTCCGATTCTCCACCCGTCGGCATTCGGCGCGGCATAACCGAGGGCGTTGGGGACAAGCGCGCATTGCGGCGTGATGGCCCTGTCAAACTGTTCAATCCTGCCCGGAATGAGCCGCAATGACTCGAAAACATGTTCGTTGATGTTATCGCGCAGTTTGTTCGGTTCGATCCAGACCGGGAGTCCGCTGCAAACATTGATATAGACCCAGCCGATCGGGCGCGAGTCGTCGAGAATGGTCTGGTAGGTGACCTTGCGGCCGCTGACGTCCGGCGGCTCCGAGAGCGCTACTGCGGGCTTCTGCTGGACTGCGGAAGGTGCCACGGGTGGATTTGATGGAGGACGATATCCGACGATCAGGTTCCGCGTAGCTGCCGTCGAAGGCCAGCTTTGGTGGGCTAAGCCCACGCTTGAGAAAAGCCGACAAATGCCGCCTTCGGAGTAGTGGTCAAAGCCGACGCAGCCCGAACGTGAGGAGCAAAGGGAACGGCATGCTGGCAAGGGTGCTATGACCTGCGCGCTTACCGTCCCGTCCAGTGCAGTTACAGGATAGTCGAAGAGTTCCGCCGTGGTCTGCGCGCTTGCCGTTTGAACTCCAGCAAGAGGAATGAGAGGTGTCAAAGACGCGGCGACGACCCCAAGCAGGTGTGCGAAGAATCTGCAGCGAGACAGACACGCAAACATGTTTTCCCCTTCGCCAATATTCTGACTCTGGTGAATTTGACCGTGAAGTTGGCGAGGGTTCACTGATGTCCAAAACGACAAGGTGATGTCGAGCACCGCAGCCCTGCGCACCAACTACCGTATACTGGACTCGTCCCCGCTGCGTCGACATAGGACGGCCAGCCTGAAGCCTCGTGGCAGATCGCAGTCTTTCACGTTTACCCTCTTTCTCTTGCCCTCGGCTTCTTTTGCCCTCAGCAATGCCCGTTCCGCCCCACAATATCGGCGCGCGGTGACGGTAGTCCTCCAGCATTTACTTTTCCAGTCCCAAATGGGGGATGCGACCACGCGAAATTGGTGCCAAACTGGGCAAAACTGTTACGAAGAAACCAAACTGTTACGAAGAAAAAGGAAGTATGACCGTGATCCCGACAGGTTAAGTATCTGGGCCGAATCTACTAAAGGGCTCGTTGACATAGCGTTTCCTTCAGTCGAAGTATATTGGTCGGGATGCTGCGTGTGGTTAACGGCCAATACGTGCGGCAGGGGAAGGTAGCCATGGCTCGAGGGGGCAACGCCCACTTCGTTCGTTCAACACAGGCGCGCACCGGCGACGTATTGGCTGTTGCGGGGAAACCGCTGTGGCGTGACTGCGAAACGACCTTCGCCCGCATCGACGAACTGTGCGGGGAAGACGCGTCGAGGCTGTTCGCCGAGCCGATCGTCAAGGAACAGGAGGGCGGTGCCCGTCTGGTCCTTGCGTGGTACGGCAGCTTCGACGACGAGCCGAAGCGGCTAGATGCGCTCGAGCGAGGAATGCGGTCACGGGTCGAGTCGAACTTGGCCGCGCGGATTGAGGCACTTCGTCCAGCTCTGTCGGATCAGGAAATCGGCGAGACCGTCGGGGCGATGCTCAACGTGGCGGACGAAAGCTCGATCCTCGCCGTCGGCGAGAACGCTATCCTCACGAATTGGGGGATGCTGCCAGAGGAAGCCCGTTCCTCTCGCGCCGGATTCGTGCGGCACAGCGAGAAGACAATAGGCCCATACCTTCCAAGTGGCATATCGCCCGGGGTACCAGGTCAGGCGTGGGCTGTAGTTGGAGGATTCGAGATGGCCGGACAAACTCCCCCGCGGCGCGTCATTGCTCCCGGGGCCGCCAGTTTCTCCCGGGAGACGCAGGTAGCGACCCCGGCAAGACGCAGACGGTCTTGGCTTTGGCCCATTGCGGCGCTTTCGCTGGTATTCGCCGTCTGCCTGATCTATGTGGCCTGGCTTTGGCCAAGCCACCTTGTTTATCCGGAAGTGCTCTCACCGGAGCCAGTTCCTCTCGTGAACAGCGCGGAAGTCAACCGGATCGTTGAAGAGCAGATCGGCAGAATGAAAGCGGAGCTTGCAAAGGAGCCGTGCGCTGCAGATCCTGCGGTTTTTGGTCCTCCGCTGCCGGATGCGGGGAAGCGAGCCGATAGCGACGCGCCGCTCCAATGAGCCAGTTCGTCGTCACCACTACGCTCAGCCTGATGCGTTCCCTTGGATCGACGGCGGAGCGTTCGGTCCATCGGCTCCAGGCGGTGCTCGGACGGGAATTCCCCCGCGGGATCGGGCTTGAGCTGGCCGAGCCCGTGCCCCGCACGGACGGCTCGGGGATCGACTGGTATACCGAGCGCGACGAGCCTCTCGTCCGCTTGACCGACTTCCCGCCCGAAATAGCTGCCGTTTACAAGGCGCGTCTCTACCAATCCGTCCAGGCAGTTCTCAAGGCGGCCGCCGCGCATGAAGCTCGCACCGACCCGGCGGCCAGGTCGACTGCGACTGCGCTGCGCAACGCGGTGACGTTCCCGGGAGAGGAGAACGTATGGATTTCGGGCGGCTCCGACGGGAGCGACGGAGTGCTCGTCCTCACGGCGTGGGGATACGAAAAGCACGACTCCGAGACGACCGGCAAGGGAGAAATAATTGAGATTAGTGACCGCCAGCTGTCTAATACAGCGCATCAAACGGAGCAGTCCGTGCGACGGGCGGCCGGACCTTCCCGGTGGCGGTGGGTCGCTGGCAGTCTCCTTTGGCTCGTTCCCATAGCGCTCGCGGGGGCGACCGCATGGCTGCTGATCCCCGCCTGCGGCTTGATCCTTCCGTTCGGCGCCGTCGCATTCGGAAAGGGCGAAGGAGCCTACTGCGCCCTGGCGGCGCCGCTGCCGACCGTTGATCCGGCCAGCCTGCGGACGCAGGAACTGATAACGGAAGCAGCGGCGATCGAGGTCCAGCTTCGGCAGCACCTGACTTCGTGCATACCAAAGCCGCCTCAGACGAAGGCGTCGCAGGATATGGACAAGCGACTAGGGACGGGGCACACCGGTAAGCTGCAAGTGACATTGTCATGGCACACCCTGGACGACCTTGACCTAAGTGTCGCTTGCCCAGGAGGAATTCTTGGCGGCAACAAGGGCGCCAAGGGTCCCGGGGTTTGTGGCGATGGCGTAAGGGACCGCGATTCAAACAGGAATCTCAAGGAAAACATAAGCTCCGAACCCGTCGAGAACATCGTGTGGCAAGACGACATTCCACAGGGTACTTACGAGTTTACTGTAAACCCGTGGACTGCAAAGATTAAAAACAGGAATATCGGTATCCCGTTTGACCTCAGGTTCAGGCTTGATGGGAAAGAGACAATCTGTCATGACGTTGTAACGCGCAGTGTCGAAAATGGCGACGGAGTAACCGGTACAGTCAAAAATATCACTTGGAATTTCGGCGATACTCTGCCTGATTGCAATTTTACAACTAAACAAAGTTCACTTTGTACTACAGATTGCAAGCAGTAGCCGATGCTATGTTAGCGCCACGCTTGACACGAATTTATGGAGATCGCCTGAAGAGAGGCTGTCCACGGGATGCACGAAACACGGATGCTGGCGAATGTTGTCGACTTGAGCAAAGGGTTCACTCTGTTCCCCAGCCCGCCCAGCTGGGCTTCGGATTGGAGACGGGACAGAGGCCGCGTCGCGCTTCGTCGGGCGCCGCAGGCCCGGCCAGGCTGAAGAAGGTGAAACACCAAATGCGCTTGAGGAAACAACCGGGTGGCGCCGGGAAGCGAGCTGAAAGCGGCGCGTCGGGACCGCTCCAATGAGCCAGTTCGTCGTCACCACTACGCTCAGCCTGATGCGTTCCCTTGGATCGACGGCGGAGCGTTCG